>NZ_JBFUIP010000002.1:0-119726 GCF_056401815.1 Aminobacter sp. P4_D5
GAGATATTCGGTCCAGTCATCGACATGGCCGATGTCGGTGGGACCATCGGAGATGCCGCGCAGCGCGATAAGCGGCACGGAAAACATCTGGCAGGCGCGCAGCACGGCGAATGTCTCCATGTCGACCATGTCTTCTGGAATCGCGTCGTAGCCAGCGCCTGAAATGATGGTGGCGCCGGTTGAAAGGCTGGCCTCTTTCAGACCCGGGATTTTCAGCGGTAGCGGCACTGTAACCGGCAGGTCGAGAAAAGGTGTCGCGCCTTTTTCAAAGCCGAGCGCGGACGCGTCCATGTCGCGGTAGCTGACCGAAACGGCTTGGTAAACCTCAGTCTGCTCCAGCCTGCGGCTGCCGGCGGAGCCAAGGCAGACGACGAGATCGGGCAGGTAGTTGGAGGCAGCGAGCAGCGCAAGTTCACCGGCGACCCTCACCCCTGCTTCAACCGGGCCGACACCAGTCATGACAGGCACGAAAAGCTGTTGCAGATGCGGGCCATATTCGGCATCGGCCGCCATGACGAACAGCACGTTGCGACCGGCGAATTGCGTCACATCAGGCATGGTGTCAGCCCTCAATACCGTCGCGACCGGCGATCGCCATCATCGTGCCGGTCATGGTGGCAATCAGCTTGGCCTCGCCGTCGGCCGAAATCGCATAGGCCTGGCCGTCGGCAACGACGATGGTGCGGCCGGGCTTGGTGACCGAACCGCGAAACAGGAAGCGCTCGCCCTTGCCGGGGGCAAGCAGATTGACCTTGAACTCGATCGTGAGCACGCTCGAGCTTTCCGGGATCAGCGAAAAGGCAGCATAGCCGCAGGCAGAATCGAGCGCCGTCGAAATGACGCCAGCATGGAGAAAGCCGTGTTGCTGGGTCAGCTCATCCGAAAACGGCATCTCGATCTCGATGATGCCAGGGGTGACCAGCGTGAGCTCGGCGCCGATGGTCCGCATCGCGCTCTGGCGCGCGAAGGAAGCCCTGACACGCTCGTCATAGTCGGGTGCGGGTACGATCTTGGCTGCCATTTGCGATGTCCTCTTGGCATTGCTTATCGCAAAGCCGGCAAATGCAGGCAATCGGAAATGCTGCAGCGCAAAATCATATCAATTGAGCCACCAGATCGAGGCATTGAGCAGCGTGGCGAAGGCGACCCAAGCCGCATAAGGCGCAAACAACCAGGCGGCGACATGGTCAGATTTCCGCGCAGTTGCCATGAAGCCCAGAATGGCAATGAGCAGGGCGACAATAATCAGCAAAGCAAGGCCTGTTTGTTGCAGGCCGAAAAAGGTCGGCGACCACAAAAAATTGAGCACCAGCTGGGCGCTCCAGACCCGCATCGCGACACCGCCGGAATCGAGTAGCCAGACGCGCCAGCCGGCGATGCCAATCAAGACATAGAGCGCTGACCAGGCAGGGCCGAAAATCCAGTTTGGCGGATTGAAGAAGGGTTTTGCGAGCCCCGCATACCATTCGCCCGGCAACGTCAAAAATCCGATCAGCGTGCCGCCGCCGAGCACCAGCACGATGAAACCAAGTAAAGCGGCGTATCTGTTCATCCGACCTCCAGCAATGCGAGCGCGAGGTGGACAACGCCTGTGGAGGCAACTGGTTGCCCATTTCGCTCCGCCAATGGGCGAAGCGAAATGATCTAGGCTCAGATCAAGCGGCTCGGCGCATGGCGGCGAAATAGAAGCCGTCGGTGCCGCTGCGCGCAGGCGTCAGCGACAGGCCCTGCGCGTTAAAGCGCACGGCATCGTCACGACCGGGGAAACGGGCTTGCCAAAGCGCGCGATGATCGACCGCCGCAAAGCTCTTGTCACGCCCCAGGAACGCCGCGACCTGGTCGGCATTCTCTTCGTCGAAGACCGAGCAGGTGATGTAGACCATCAGGCCACCCGGCTTCACATAGGTGCTGGCGGCGTCGAGGATGGCCGACTGTTCAGCCTTGCGAACGTCGAGCTGCCTCTGGGTGAGGCGCCATTTGGCATCGGGCCTCCGGCGCCACGTGCCGCTGCCAGTGCAGGGCGCGTCGATCAAAACGAGATCCATGTGGCCGGTGAGAACGGAAAGCTCGGATGGCTTGGTGACGACCTGGACATTGCGATTGTCCGACCGGCGCAGGCGATCGAACATCGGCGCCAGGCGCGACTTTTCCGAATCGTGGGCGAATATCTGGCCGCGATTTTCCATCGACGCCGACAGCGCCAGCGTTTTGCCGCCAGCACCTGCGCAATAATCGAGCACCTGCATGCCAGGGGTGGCACCAGCCAACTCGGCGGCAAGCTGCGAGCCCTCATCCTGGATTTCGAACCAGCCCTTCTGGAACGCCGGCTCGGCCTGGACATTGGGATGACGGCCGCTACCGTCAATGGGCGGGATGCGTACACCATTCGGAGCAAGCGCCATCGGCGCTGCCTGGGTGCCTTCGAGTTCGCCGATGACGCGGGCGCGGTCGGCCTTCAGCGTGTTGGCGCGGATGTCGAGCGGCGGACGCGCGGCAAGGGCTGCACCTTCAGCCACCCACTCGCTGCCGAAAGCGCGCTCAAGCAATGGCGCGCACCAGTCAGGCGAATCAGCACGGACGACGTCGGGCGCATCCGTGAGCTTGCGCTCGGCGATGGCCATGAGCTCGTCAGCGCTCAGCGGCTCGGGCGCGAACTTGTCGCCGTCGAGCGTCTGATTGAGTGCCTCGGCGGACTGGTCCCATTCAAGCAGCAGCGCGCCAAAGCCGAGCGCGCGCGAGGTCTCGTCGCCAAGCAGCCAGGTGGCGGAGCGCTTGCGGCGCAACGCGTCATAGACGATGTTGCCAATCGCGGCGCGGTCGCCGGCGCCGGCGAAGCGATGGGACAGTCCCCAATCCTTGAGTGCATCCGCGGCGGGCCGATGCCGCCTCTCGATATCGTCGAGTACTTCGATGGCCGCAGCCAGTCTTCCGCCAAGTCGCATGTTCGGTGTTCCGTTTTCGGTTGACCCGTATCAGGCCTAGCTAAACAGCGGCGAGGGAATGCACAAGCGTCGGACCAAGCTTGCAGGGTAAAAACTTCCCCCGAACGGGTCGGCGAAAAATGAAACAGGCGCGGATTGCTCCGCGCCTGCCTCGTTCGTTTGATCCCGAATTGCTATTCTGCCGCCTGCAACGTCTCGCCAAGGTCGAAACGGTCAGCGTTCATCACCTTGGTCCACGCCGCCACGAAATGCTTGACGAATTTTTCCTTGGCGTCCGAGCTGCCATAGACTTCAGCAAGAGCGCGCAGCTGCGAGTGCGAACCGAAGATCAGGTCGGCCCGGGTGGCGTACCACTTGACCTCACCAGTCTTACGGTCGCGACCTTCGAACACGTCCTTGGCCTCCGAGACCGCCTTCCACTCCGTTCCCATGTCGAGCAGGTTGACGAAGAAGTCGTTGGTCAACGTTTCAGGCTGCGTCGTGAAGACGCCATGTGCGGACTCGTCCGCATTGGCGCCGAGCACGCGCAGGCCACCGACCAGCACCGTCATCTCGGGCGCTGTCAGAGTCAGCAGCTGCGCCCGATCCACCAACGTTTCCTCGGGCGACAAGCGCTGCCTGCCCCTGAGATAGTTGCGGAAACCGTCAGCGGTCGGCTCGAGCGGGGCGAAGGAGTCGACGTCGGTCTGCTCCTGCGAGGCATCCATGCGACCCGGCGTGAAAGGCACCTTGACGTTTTGCCCAGCGTCCTTGGCAGCCTTCTCGATGGCAGCGACGCCACCGAGCACGATCAGGTCGGCAAGCGAGGCTTTCTTGTTGCCGGACTGCGAAGCGTTGAACTCCTTCTGGATCGTTTCGAGTTTTGCGAGAACCGACGCCAGCTGGGCGGGCTGATTTACTTCCCAGTCCTTTTGGGGGCTGAGACGAATGCGCGCGCCATTGGCACCACCGCGCTTGTCGGAGCCTCGGAACGTCGAAGCCGAAGCCCAGGCCGTCGAGGCCAGCTGCGACACCGAGGGCACCGCAGCGAGTATCTTGGCCTTCAGGGCCTCAACGTCCTGCTCATCGACCAGAACATGATCGACCGCGGGGATAGGGTCCTGCCACAACAGCTCTTCCTTAGGGACGAGCGGACCGAGATAGCGCGCGATCGGACCCATGTCGCGATGCGTGAGCTTGTACCAGGCGCGTGCGAAGGCATCGGCGAACTGATCGGGGTTCTCGAAGAAGCGCCGCGAGATCTTTTCGTAGGCAGGATCGGCCCGCAAGGCGATGTCGCTGGTAAGCATCGACGGTGCGTGACGCTTCGAGGGGTCATGCGCATCCGGCACAGTGCCGGCGCCCATGCCGTGCTTGGGTGTCCACTGATGGGCACCGGCCGGGCTCTTGGTCAGTTCCCACTCGTAGCCAAGCAGGTTCCAGAAGAAGTTGCCGCTCCATTTCGTCGGCGTCGTGGTCCAGGTGACTTCCAGGCCGCTGCCGATCGTGTCGCCGCCCTTGCCGGTGCCGAAGCTGCTCTTCCAGCCTAGGCCCTGCAGCTCGATGTCGGCAGCTTCAGGTTCGGGGCCGACAAGCGAGGCATCGCCGGCGCCRTGGGTCTTGCCGAAGGTGTGKCCGCCGGCGATGAGCGCAACTGTCTCCTCGTCGTTCATCGCCATGCGGGCAAAAGTCTCGCGGATGTCGCGCGCCGAGGCGAGCGGATCGGGCGTGCCGTTTGGCCCTTCCGGGTTCACATAGATGAGCCCCATCTGGACGGCGGCAAGCGGGTTGGCGAGGTCGCGGTCGCCGCTGTAGCGCTCGTCGGCCAGCCATTTGCCTTCGGAGCCCCAGTAGATGTCTTCYTCGGGCTCCCAGACATCCGCACGKCCGCCGSCGAAGCCGAAGGTCTTGAAGCCCATSGAYTCCAAGGCGACRTTGCCGGCSAGGAYCATCAGGTCSGCCCAGGAGATCTTGYKGCCGTACTTCTGCTTGAYCGGCCAMARCAGCCGGCGCGCCTTGTCGAGGTTGACGTTRTCCGGCCAGCTGTTGAGCGGCGCAAAGCGCTGCTGTCCGGCGCCAGCACCGCCGCGGCCGTCGCCGATGCGATAGGTGCCGGCGGCATGCCACGCCATGCGGACGAATAGCGGTCCGTAATGGCCGAAATCGGCTGGCCACCAATCCTGCGAGTCCGTCATCAGGGCAGTGAGGTCCTGGATCACGGCGTTCAGGTCGAGGCTTTCGAATTCCTTCGCGTAGTCAAACGCTTCGCCCATTGGGTCGGAGAGATTGGAGTGCTGGTGGAGGACCTTGAGGTCCAGCTGGTTCGGCCACCAATCGCGATTGGCCCTGCCGGCGGTCGTGTGCGCGACCGGGCATTTGCCCACGCTGTTTTCGTCAGTCTTCGTGTCCATGTTCATCTCCGAACGTATTTTGTGTCGTTGTGATTGCGCTTGATCGGCCAGCTTCGCGGTGTGCCGGCAGCTCTACAGCCCGACCGGACCGCGCCCGCTGGCAGCGAACAAATGCTGGTTGTCTGGCGCACCCGCGCTGGTGGTCGTCGTCGGTTTTGTCATGGCTCGCGCCTCCCTCTTGGCTTCGGTCCCGGCAGCGGAAAGGAGCGCCGTCTTATTGGAACCATTCCAGTCTAGGAGCAGATTTTGATAAAGCCAAATTGCCTTTTCTGACGATCTTGATAACCTAAGATTATGATACGCCTGACAATCCGACAGATGGAATATTTCGCAGCGCTGGCCCAGACGCTGCATTTTGGCCGCGCCGCCGAGTTTGCCGGTGTCAGCCAGCCAGCGCTTTCAGCGCAGATCGCAGAGATGGAAGAGCGTCTTGGGTGCACGCTGTTCGAACGTGGCGGCAAGGCGGTGCGCCTGACCGAAGATGCGCTGGACCTGCAGCCGCGCATCGAGAACATCCTGGCCGAAATCCGCGAGGTCGAAACGACTGCCCGGCGCGGCAGGCTGGCGATGGAAGGGAGACTGCGCCTGGGCATCATCCCGACGGTGGCGCCTTACCTTTTGCCGCATATCCTGCCGGCGCTGAAGCGCGAGTATCCCAATCTCAGGCTGGAACTGCGCGAAGCGATCACCGGATCACTGGCAGAGGACGCGCTGAACGGCCGTATCGACGCTTTCGTCGCCGCCCTGCCACTCGATTATCCCGGCCTGATGGCGCAGGAGCTGTTTTCAGACCGCTTTTATCTGGCGGTACCCGCAGATGACCCGGATTTCGCTTCGCCGCCGGTGCCGCCGGAAAGCCCGGCATTGGAACGGCTGATGCTACTGGAAGAAGGCCATTGCCTGCGCGAACAGGCGCTGGCGGTCTGCGGCAGCGTCAAGCCGGTGGCAATGGCCAGCTATGGCGCGACCAGCCTGACCACTCTGCTGCAGATGGTGGCGCATGGGTTGGGCGTGACGCTGATACCGGAGATGGCGGCGGGACCCGCTCACGATCAGCGCGATCTGAAAATCGTGCCCTTCGCCGAACCCGTGCCGGAGCGCCGAATCTGCCTTGCCTGGCGCCGCAACAGCCCCAGGCACAATGAATGCATCGAGCTTGCGCGGATTATCCGCGAACTGCAGCCGCTATTGCGGCATTGAACTCGGACAACACCGCCTCATCGGCCGCGCTGCGGGCTTTGCGTGACTGCACCAAGCACGCCTGCGACCGCAGGATGACGCCGTCCGACAGGATTTTCAGATGATTGGCGCGCAGCGTCGAACCGGTCGAGGTGATGTCTACGATGATGTCGGCCGAGCCGGCAGCGGGAGCACCTTCGGTGGCGCCCAGGCTCTCGACGATGCGGTAGACTTGGATGCCATGCATCTGGGAGAAAAATTGCTGGGTCAGCCGCCAGTATTTGGTGGCGATGCGCAGGCGCCGGCCGTGGCGCTGGCGGAAATCGGCAGCGACATCGTCGAGATCAGCCATGGTGTCGACATCGAGCCAGATGTCAGGCACGGCAACGACGACATCGGCATGGCCGAAGCCGAGGCGGGCTGCGATCTCGGCCTTGCTTTCCCAATCGGCGAGGTTTTCGCGGATCAGGTCTTCGCCCGTGATGCCGAGGTCGACATTGCCCTGGCCGATCTCACCAGAGATTTCGGAGGCCGACAGGAAGGCGATCTCGATATCCGCCCTGCCCTCGATCGAGGCGCGGTAACGGCGGTCGTCGTCGGGCAACGTAACAGCGAAGCCAGCCTTGGCCAGCACCTCAAGCGCCTGCTCCTTGAGCCTGCCCTTGGAAGGGAGCGCAATCGATATCGCCATCAGTTGCCTCCCCTCAGGGCTTCGATACGGTCGAGCCAGACGGAGAAGCCGACACCGGGAATGGGCTTTGCCGCGCCGAGCAGCGTCAGTAGCCGGTCATAGCGACCGCCACCGGCCAGCGGGCGCTCGGCGTCGGGACCGGAAATCTCGAAGACGAGGCCGGTATAGTAGTCGAGCGGGCGACCGAAGGCTGCGTCATAGCGAACGGATTGGGCGCCGAGGCCGTGGCCGGAGACAGCTTTGGCGCGAGCAGCGAAATTCTCCAACGCCGCACCGAGCGAGAGCCCAGCACCAGCGGCGAATTCCTTGAGTGCCGCAGGTGCCTCGTCGAGCGCCACGTCGATGGCAAGGAAGCGCTCAAGCGCCTCGAAGGCATCGCTAGAAAGACGTACGCTGCGCAGCTCAGCTTTTTCGATGAGCCGGCGGGCGATGTCGTTGGGCGTGCGGCCAGCCGACGGCGACAGGCCCGCCTGTTCCATGCCAGTGGCGATGTGCGCGGCAAGGGCCTCGCGATCGCCGTCCGCCACCAGCGAAGCAACCGGTTCGCTCAAAGCGGAGGTCCGCGTGGGTGCTGCGAGATCGCCAAGTGCCGCAGCCAAAAGCTCAGCCGAGCCAAAGGCGCGAGCAAGGCGCATGCGCCAGCCGCGCGGCAGACCGAGAGCCGCCAGCACCGCCTCGAAGATAGCCTGGTCGCCAAGCGTGACTGTGAGATCGTGGCCGGGCAGGCACAGCGACAAAAGCGCAAACGCATCGGCCACCGAACGCGCGTCGGCCACCGCCGTGTCGGCGTCGCCCAGATCCTCGACGCCAGCCTGGAAAAACTCGTTGCCGCCCTCGCGGCGCTGACGGAACACCTCGCCGAGATAAGAATATCGGCGCGGCGTGCCGGACTGCGTGTGGATGTGGTCGAGGCAGACCGGAATGGTGAATTCCGGTCGCAGGCACAGCGACGCGCCCGTCTCGCTTTCGGTCAGGAAAATGCGGCGTCGCAAATCCTCGCCGGCCATGTCGAGGAACGGATCGGCCGGCTGCAGCACCGGCACGTCGACGGCGTCGGCCCCGCGCGCCGCGAAGAGCTTCAGGATATCGGACGCGATGGCCGGATAACGCGCGTTCATGGCCGATGAAACTCCACGTAGGTGGGGCTATGCCCCTCACCCTCACCCCGTAAACGGGGCGAGGGAGGCGCCAGCGTTGCGGCCAATCCCCTTCGCCCCGTTCTACGGGGAGAAGGTCCCGGCAGGGGGATGAGGGGCAGTGCAGACCGCTGCGTGCATTCACTAGCCACGGCTGCGCTCTTCCGCCTGCGCGGCCAGGATCTTCTTCACTTCGGCAACGAGGTCGGCTTCCGGCACGGTGATCTGTGCTGGGCGCGCTGCGCGCCATTCGGCGTTGTCGGTGATCTCGGCCGACAAGCGCGCGCCCTCGATCAGGTCCTTGATCTGGATTTCACCCCGGGCGCGCTCATCGCCGCCCTGGATGATGACCACAGGCGAGCCGCGGCGGTCGGCATATTTGATCTGCGCCTTCATGCCGGCGCCACCGAGATACATTTCGGCACGAATTTTTGCCGCGCGCAGCTCGGCGACCATCTTCTGATAGCGGCCGAGACTTTCGGTGTCCTTGTCCATGACCAGCACCACAACCGGCGCTATGACGTCAGATGTATCGAGCTTGCCGAGGTTCTTCAGCGCCGTCATCAGGCGTGACACGCCGATGGAAAAGCCGGTGGCCGGCACCGGCTCGCCACGGAAGCGCGAAACCAGGCCATCGTAACGGCCACCGCCACCCACCGAGCCGAAGCGCACAACCTGGCCGTCGTCATTGGGGATTTCAGCCAGAAGCTCGGCCTCGTAGACAGGACCGGTGTAATATTCGAGGCCACGTACGACCGAGGGATCGATCTTGATGCGGCCATCGTCATAGCCTGCCGCTGCAACCAGCGAGCCGATCTGCGCCAGTTCATCGACACCTTCGGTGCCACGAACATTGCCGGAAACGATGGCCTTGAGGTTCTGGGTCGTGGTGTCGGAATCGGCAGCACCGGCTTCAGTGAAGGCGATAACGGTGTTAATCGCCGCCTCGTCCAGGCCGGCACCCTTGGTGAAGTCGCCCTCACCTTCCGTGCCGCCGTCCCAGCGCCCCTTGCCGAGCAGGAGCCTGACGCCTTCGGGGCCGAACTTGTCGAGCTTGTCGATGGCGCGCAGCACAGTCAGCCGGCGGTTGGCGTTCTCGTCGCCGCCGAGGCCGATCGCCTCAAGCACGCCGTCGAGGACCTTGCGGTTGTTGACTCGGATGACATAGTCGCCCCGCTTGATGCCCAAAGCTTCCATGACGTCGGCCATCATCATGGTCATCTCGGCATCGGCCGCGACACCCGGTGTGCCGATGGTGTCGGCATCGAACTGCATGAACTGGCGGAAACGGCCGGGACCGGGCTTTTCGTTGCGGAACACCCAGCCAGAGCGGTAGCTGCGATAGGGCTTGGGCAGCTTTTCATAGTTTTCGGCGACGAAACGCGCTGTGGGCGCGGTCAGGTCATAGCGCAGCGACAGCCACTGCTCGTCATCGTCCTGGAAAGAAAAGACGCCCTCATTGGGACGGTCCTGGTCGGGCAGGAATTTTCCGAGCGCGTCGGTGTATTCGATCAGCGGCTGCTCGACCGGCTCGAAGCCGTAAAGCTCGTAGACCTCGCGGATCGCGACCATCATCTTCTCGACGGCGCGGATGTCGTCCGCGCTGCGGTCAAYGAAGCCGCGCGGCAGCCGCGCTTTCATCTTTTCCGATTTGTCGGCCATGGTCGAATTCCGCACTTTTTCCAGAAATTTTGGCCGCTGATACGGCGCGGCGTGTCGTAACCGAAATGGGATGGAGCGGCAAGCGTTTGGCACGATGAGCGGCCTGCAGAGCCGAAACAAAGCCGATAACCAACCGACATCGTGCCGATACAGCCGCATCCGATAAGCCGCTCCATCCGAAATATGGAACGACGGGAATGCCAAGGGCCGCTGAATTCGACAAGGCTCCGGCGCCGCCGGAAAAACTGGGAGCCAAGCCGACGAAGGCCTCGGTTGGCGAAGCGCTGCTGACCTGTGTCCTTGTGCTTTATCCTGCATTGGCGACGGTAGCCACGATCGCTGCCGGCTTGTTGTTTTCAGGCATGGGCGCCTGAACGTCTGAGAGAAAGCACTGCCGATGCCACGAATGACCGCATCGCTCGCCACCTCGGGCCTGAGTGCGCTTGCTGCCTGCATGATGACAAGCGGCGCGGCCCAGGCCTGCACGCCGGGCAATCCAAAGCTTGCCGGCCATTATTATCTCAACGGCGTCATGGAAGTCGGCTCGGAATTGCTACTGCGGCCAGACGGCAGCTTTGAATTCATGCTCGCCTATGGCGCCAACGACCAGTACGGCAAGGGCTGCTGGGTGCAGCGGGGTTCCTCGGTGGAGATCATTCCCGCCGGGCGGCGTGCCGCCTCCCGCACCCATACGCCCGACGACCGCGGCTTCGACGGGCTGGTGCTGACGATTTCCGGCAAGGCGCTTGTCTGGAACATCGCCGGTAGCGGGCACAAAGGACGTTTCGAGAAGTGATGGCTCTTGCTCGGCCGCTTGTGGACGCATCGGCCGATCATTTCGCTGGGCGGATCGAGCAATAGCCCGAGCGTCCCGGACGCCCTCATCCAGCTGCCTAATTCAGACGCCTTGAACGTCACGGCATTGGAGTCGGTAGGGCTAGTGCACAGCGGCCCACTTCATCCCGGCCGCTTGAAGGCCTTGCGCTCGGCTTCGATCTTGCCCCGGCACATGCAGCCTTCGATGTGGTCGTTGACCAGTCCCATCGCCTGCATGAAGGCATAGACTGTGGTTGGCCCGACAAAGCTCCAGCCGCGCTTCTTCAGTTCTTTCGAAATCCGCGTCGAGGTCGGCGTCGTCGGATTGGCGATCAGCGTGGGATAGTCGACAACCACAGGCCGCTCGTCCGCGCCGGGTTCGAAGTTCCAGAACCAGGCGGCGAGCGAGCCGGCCTCATCAGCCAATTCCCGGGCGCGCCTGGCATTGTTGATGGTCGACACGATCTTGCCGCGATGGCGCACGATGCCGGGGTTGCCGAGCAGGCGCTCGATGTCGGTCTCGCCATATTCGGCGACACGGTCGAAGTCGAAGCCGGAAAACGCCTCGCGGAAATTATCACGCTTGCGCAGAATCGTCAGCCACGACAAGCCGGACTGGAAGCCTTCGAGGCAGATCTTTTCGAACAGCCTGATATCGTTCGTGACGGGGCGGCCCCACTCATTGTCGTGGTAATGCAGGTAGTCCGGCAGCGCGCCCGGCCAGAAGCAGCGCGTTGCTCCATCCGCGCCCAGCATCAGGCCTGTCTTTTTCTCTTCCATCACAAATCCGTTCGTTAACAGCGCAGTGCATGACCCCGAAAATCGATTCCGATTTTCGGAAAGGATCATGCGCCGACTCAAAGTGTTGCAGCGTCCTTTGCGCGTCCAATAGGACGCGCGGCGCTGCAATGATTTACCCGTGCTTTACCAGACTCCTGAACCGGTCGGTAACCACACCAAAAGGTTTCCAGACAATCTCGCATTTTAAGCAACCCGATTCACGTTTCGGTGGGTAGGCACAGACAACATGATCTCGAATCGGGGGACGGGTTGTGCCCTGCCCCCGCGGCGACGATCGAGTTGAGAGTGCGTCCATGAGAAAACCTCTGATCCTGTTGGCATCGGCCGCCATGCTGGCCGAACTGGTTTCGCCCGCAATGGCCTATGACCGCTACGCCGAGCGCCCGCCTGTGGTGGTGAGCCCCGACCTTTCAGCCCCTTGGGTGCTGCAGCTCGGGCGCAACCCGAACGAAATTGCGCCGAGGCAGCAGCGCCAGCAAAGCGCCCAACAGCAGGTCAGGCCCGCAGCTCCGCGTGCCGCCCAGCGGCGCCAGACCCAGCCGGACCGGGTGCAGACGGCAGCGCTGCGCGCGCCCGAAAAGCGCAACGTCAAGCCGCAGATCAACCCGATCTATCTGCCGCAGGTGGTTTCCTATGACGGCAGCGAAAAGCCGGGCACCATCATCATCGATACCAATGAGAACTTCCTCTACCACGTACAGGCGGATGGACAGGCGCGGCGCTACGGTGTCGGCACCGGCAAGCCGGGCTTCGAATGGTCCGGCACCCACAAGGTGACGTCGAAGCGCGAATGGCCGGATTGGCGCCCGCCGGCGGAAATGATCGCGCGCGAACGCGCCAAGGGCCGTGTGTTGCCGGCGATGATGACGGGTGGACCCAACAACCCGCTCGGCGCGCGCGCGCTTTATCTCGGATCGACGCTCTACCGCATCCACGGCACCAACCAGCCCTGGACGATCGGCGGGGCGGTGTCATCAGGTTGTATCCGCATGCGCAACGAAGACGTGATGGAACTCTACGAAAAGGTCGCGGTCGGCACCAAGGTCGTCGTCAGGTAATTACCGTTTACGGGGGCGGAGCCTGTCGCAAGACATGGTTCCCAAGCAAAAGGGCAGCGTGGCGGAAGACCGCGCTGCCCTTTTCGCTGTTCAGCAAACTGAAAGCCACGGCTCGATTTCTCAGGAAAAATTGTTTAACATGGATAAAATTTGATTTCGTCGACCCTTTTCATCCTCGGCGTGCCGAAGTATCCGGGTTTATCCCAAGTCGATGACCGCCAAAGGAAGACACATGCCGCCGCTCGACGACAACCGCTATCTCAAAGGCGGCCCCGTGGCCGCCCGTATCATTGCCGAAGTGCGCGCCGCCGCGCAAAAGGCGACCGACGAAGGCTTCCGCCCCAAGCTTGTTTCGATCACCGTCGGTGATGTCGCCGCAGTGGACGTCTATGTCCGCAACCAGCGCGCCAAGGCGGAGCTCGCCGGCATCGATTTCGAGGAGCGGCGTTTTCCCGCCGAACTGACAGCAGGCGAACTCGAAGCCGCCATCCACGGCATGAACGCCGATCCGCGCATCACCGGCATCATCATCCAGCGGCCAGTGCCTGCGCATATCCCGATCAAGGCGATCCAGGCGGCGGTGCATCCGCTGAAGGACGTCGAGGGCATGCACCCGGCCTCGATCGGCAACATCGTCTATAACCAGCTCGACCTCGCGCCCTGCACGGCGGCCGCCTCGGTCGAACTGCTGAAAGCCACCGGCCTCGATCTCAAAGGGCTGGAAGTCGTGGTCGTCGGACATTCGGAAATCGTCGGCAAGCCGATCGCCTTCCTCTTGATGAGCGAAGGCGCAACGGTGACGGTGTGCCATCACATGACGCGCTCGCTGGCGGCCCATGCACGCCGGGCCGACGCGCTGTTCGTGGCCGTGGGCAAACCGCGGCTGATCAAGGCCGACATGGTCAAGCCGGGTGCTGCCGTCATCGATATCGGCATCAATGCCGAGACATTGCCTGATGGTTCGAGCCGCATCGTTGGCGATGTCGACACCGAAAGCGTCAAGGAAGTGGCGTCATGGATCACCCCTGTGCCAGGCGGCGTCGGCCCGGTGACGGTGGCGATCCTGCTTCGCAACACGATGGTGGCGCTCAATCGCCAGCGCGCGGTCTATCGCGCGACCTTCGGCACTGCCGAAGAAACGCTCGCGGCGGAGTAATCCCGGTTTCTAGAGCCTCACGACTCCGCCCGAGATTTGCGATACGGTCGACCGAATACCGGTCGGCAGTCCACTGGTGACGACGATCGGCGTGCCGTCGGCGACGCGTCCGTAAAGGTCGATGATGTCCTGGTTGATCAATCGCACGCAACCCGACGAAACCGATTTGCCGATCGATGCCCATTCGGGCGAGCCGTGCAGGCGGTAGAGCGTGTCCTTGCCGTTCTGGAAAATGTAGAGCGCACGGGCTCCGAGCGGGTTCTGGACGCCAGCCGGCATGCCACCCTCCCATTCGTTGGTACGAGGGATCTGGCGCGCGCGGTACTTCTCTAGTTCGGGCTGGCGGTCGATCATTTCATTCGGCGGGAACCAGCGCGGCCACACCTGCTTCCACTCGATGACTCCGCGGCCGGCCCATTCGAAACCGGCGCGGCCGAGTCCGACGCCATAGCGGATCGCTTCGTTGGAATTGGCCACGAAATAGAGGAAATGGGCCGAGGTATCGATGACGACGGTGCCTGCCTGCTCGCCGGTCGGGTTGGGCACGACCTGGCGATAAAATCTCGGATCGATGTTCTGATACGGCACGGCGGGAATCTCATGGCCGTTGTCGGAGACGGCCGCATACATCACGCTCGGATTGCCGAAGGACGGATCGGTGCTCAGCGACGGCGGCTGGGGAAACCCAACTCCGGCATAGGATGGTCCGGCGCTACGCGAGGTGGAGCAGGCGGAAAGGGCGGCAGAGGCAATGCCTGTTGCGCCCAATGCCAGAAGACTGCGTCGGCTGATTTTTGACATTGGGCCTTTTACCATGTTTCGAGGTCCCGCAACGCTCGAAACATTCGCATGTTCCACAAGCCGTGTTCAATGCGTAAGGGCGGCAAAGCCTGCAACTAATTCTGGTTGTGGTCGCTGCGCAACGGCTGCCACATCGAAATGTCGCGTGGCTTGGCCAGAAGCTCCTCAAGGGCGGCATGCCAATCCTCGCGATATGGCCGCTTGAGCTGCACATCGAGCACGTCCTGGTGATCGGCCCAGGTTTCATGCAGCAGGAAATGATTGGCATCGCTCGGATCGCTGTGCAGGGTTGCCGAAACGAACATGTCTTCATGGCGCATCGCATCGAGCACGCCGTTGAGGAGCTTGAGGAAGCGGGCGCGCTGCTCGGGGCGGACGGTGAAGCGGATAAGGTAGGTAACGCTCAAGTCAGTCTCCTCGAAATCGTTCGGCCAGTCAGCGACCGCGTGACGAGGAAAATGCCACAGCACTGATCTGTTTCAACGACCTCGGAGGTAATAAAACAGCGTCCTACTTCGCTTGTTCAGCCGATATCCGGAATGCCAGCCGGCCTGTCTCCGCCATAGGCCCAGTCGAGCAGCTTCACCGTATGGACCACCGGCAGCCTGGCGGTCGAGGCGATCTGGGTGATGCAGCCGATATTGCCGGTGGCGACAAGTGCCGCGCCCGTCGCCTCGATGGTCTTGACCTTGCGGTCACGCAGGCGAGCCGAGATCTCCGGCTGCATGATGTTGTAGGTGCCAGCCGAACCGCAGCACAGGTGCCCCTCGCGCGGCTCCTTGACGATAAACCCGGCGCGCGCAAGCAGCTCCTTGGGCTGGCGCGTGATCTTCTGGCCATGCTGCATCGAACAGGCCGAATGGTAGGCGACCGTCAGGCCGGGCTTGCGCTGAGGCTCTGGCAGATCGAGCGTGGCAAGATATTCGGTGACATCCTTGGCGAGTGCTGACACCCGCGCAGCCTTTTCGGCATAGGCCTGATCGAGCCTGAGCATGAAGCCATAGTCCTTGATCGTCGTGCCGCAGCCGGAGGCGGTGATAACGATGGCGTCGAGGCCGCCATTGTCGAGTTCGCGCGTCCAGGCGTCGACATTCTGCTGCGCCGAAGCCAGCGCTGCCTTCTCGCGGCCCATGTGATGGACAAGCGCACCGCAGCAGCCCTCGCCTTTCGGCACCACGACCTCGATGCCGAGCCGGGTGAGCAGCGACACCGTCGCCTCGTTGATGCCGGGCTCAAGCACCGGCTGGGCGCAGCCGGTGAGGATGGCGACGCGTCCAAGTTTCTTGCCCTTGGCGGCATGRCTGGCGGGCGAAGCTACTGCGGAAACAGCCGGCACGGAGGCCGGCGCCAGCCTGAGCATCGCAGCAAAAGGCTTCAGCGCCGGCACGGAGTCAAAGACCCCGGCAAAAGGCCGGCCGAGCCTGGCCAGCTTCAATGCGGCGCGGAACCGTGCGGGATAGGGCAACACCGCAGCCAGCACGCCGCGCGTAAAGCGGTTCATCAGCGGCCGGCGATAGGTCTCTTCGATATGGGCGCGAGCATGGTCGACAAGGTGCATGTAGTTCACGCCCGACGGGCATGTCGTCATGCAGGCGAGGCAGGACAGGCAGCGGTCGATATGGGTGACGATTTCCTTGTCGGCCGGCCGGCCGTTTTCGAGCATGTCCTTGATCAGATAGATGCGGCCGCGCGGCGAATCCAATTCGTTGCCGAGCGTCACATAGGTCGGACAGGTGGCCGTGCAGAAACCGCAATGCACGCATTTGCGCAGGATCTTTTCCGACTCGGCGACATGCGGATCGGCGAGCTGGGCGGGGGTGAAATTGGTCTGCACGGCGTTTTGGGCTTTCTCAGATAAGCCAGCTGTCTGGGTTCTTGATCGCCTCGCCGCGACCAAGCGCCTGCAGGCCAAGGATGCAACGAACGATGAACCAGACGGCCACGGCGAACATCAGCAGGAAGCCGACGAACAGGAACATCAGGACAAAAGAGACCAGCGCATAGAGCAGGCCGATCCAGAAAGTGCGGATGAGCCAGGTGTAGTGGGTCTCGACAAAGCCGCCAGCCTTGCCGCGATTCATATAGGCAAGGATGATGCCGACTATGCCGCTGACGCCGATCACCAGGCCAGCGAGATAGAGAATGTAGATGACCTGGACATTGGTCTGGCCGGGTTCGAGCCAGCGGTCGGTCTGGCGCGGGGTGACGGGCGGGGTTGTATCGCTCATGCAGTTGCTCCCTCTGTGATTGCAGTAGAGGTAGCATATTCGGCGCCCGGCACCATGCGGCCTGGATTGAGGATGTTTTTCGGGTCGAACTCGGCCTTGAGACGTGCCGACAGTGCCGCCAACGCCGGTGGCTGCGGCTCGAAGACAGGAAGTGCCGCACGCCAGGCTGGCGCGGCGCGAACCAGCGTGGCGTGACCGCCGCCAAACCTTTTTATCAGAGCGCGCAGCAAGTCGGCCTCGGGCTCACCCTCCATGCGCAGCCAGACGAGGCCGCCCTGCCAGTCGTAGAACGCATCGGCCGCCACCTGCATGCGCAGGGCCAGCACCATGTGATGGGCATCGGCCGGCGGCATCGACACGCGCCAGACAGGCTTGTCGGTATCATCGGCAAAAGGCCTGATATCGCGCACGTCGCGCCAGAGCGTCTTCGACGTCTCGCCCGCGATCTCCTCGATAGGGCCGGCATTGCCGAGCAAATCGCTGAGATGGGCAACGCGATAGGCGACAGAAGGCCCGAACCCTTCGACACGCAGAAGCGTGGCGGGGTCGCCGCCGAGGCGCCCGTCGAGCACCCGCGCGGCCATGAGCTCTGGCAGATGCGCTGCCGACGAGACCTCGCCGCTGGAGCCCATGGCCAAAGCCATGGCTGCCGCGGCGTTGTCGTCAAGCAGGCCGCGTATCGTGAGCGTGGTCTCGGTTTCAGCCGCCGGCAGGACCTTGAAGGTGACGTCGGTGAGGACGGCGAGCGTACCCCACGAGCCGGCCATCGCCTTGGACAGGTCGTAGCCCGTGACGTTCTTGACAACGCGGCCGCCCGACTTGAAGGCCTCGCCGCGACCGGAAACGGCATGGACGCCCAAGATATGGTCGCGCGCAGCACCCGCCTTGAGGCGGCGCGGGCCGGCGAGATTGGTGGCCAGCACGCCGCCTATTGTGCCGCGGCCCGGCTCGCCGCCAAGCAAGGGACCATAGTCCATCGGCTCAAAGGCAAGCTGCTGCCCGTTTTCGGCAAGCAGTGCTTCGATCTCGGCCAGCGGCGTGCCTGCCTTGGCCGACAACACCAGCTCTTCGGGCTCGTAGAGCGTGACGCCCGAAAGATTCGACAAATCAAGCGTATGCTCGGTCTGTAGCGGACGGCCGATGCCACGCTTTGAACCATGGCCGAGGATTTCGAGCGGCGTCTCCTCCGCCAGCGCCCATTGGACGGCGGAAAGGACTTCAGCTGATGTGGTGGGTGTGAATGTGGTCAAAGCCGGTGCTCCCGCAGCTTTTCGAGTGCGGCCTGGCCGCGCGGCGACAGGCGATAGCCGATTTCGAGGCTTTCGGTCAGGCCGAGTTCCTTGAGCTTGCGCACGTCGTGCTTGAATTTCAGCTTCTCGACGCCGAGGCCTTGGGCAAGCACGACGGCCGGTGTCGCGGGATGTTTGGCGATCGCGCCGAGGATCGCCGCGAAATAGCCGGGCGCTGTCTTGTCCCAGCGCTCGAAGCGGCCCGCAAGCTCGTGCCAGTCGGCGTCTGACAGGTCTTCGCTGTTGCGCAGATCGACCCGTGGGTCCACCTCGATGCCGTCGAAAGCAATCCGGTACAGGGTCCGGTCACCATCGACGCGCAGATCCAAGACGAGTGCCGCGCGGTCGGCATAGCCGGCGGCGATCGCGTCAGCGTCGGATATGGCCGCCTCATCAAGAGTTTCGACCTTGCCGATGCGGACAACCCCAGCGGCCGTTCGCAGTCGGGTGCCTGCCTTGACCGTCGGCCGCTGCCAGCGCCTGAAGGCAAGCGTGATGTCGCCGCGCGCGATACCGTCAAGGATGGATTGCTTGAGCAGCATCGCTCAAAACCTCGGAATGTCGGGGAAAGCCATCTGGCCACGATGAACATGCATGCGGCCAAGCTCGGCGCAGCGGCGAAGCTGCGGGAACACCTTGCCCGGATTGAGCAAATGATTGGGGTCGAAGGCGCATTTCACCCGCATCTGCTGGTCGAGATCAATCTCGTTGAACATTTCAGGCATCAAGTCGCGCTTTTCGACGCCTACGCCGTGCTCGCCAGTCAAGACGCCGCCAACCTTGACGCACAGGCGCAGGATGTCGGCGCCGAAGGCCTCGGCCTTCTCAAGCTCGCCGGGCACATTGGCATCGTAGAGGATCAGCGGGTGCAGATTGCCGTCGCCGGCATGAAAGACGTTGGCGACGCCGAGGCCATATTGCTCCGACAACTCGCGCATGCCCGCCAGAACGCGCGGCAGTTCCTTGCGCGGGATGGTACCGTCCATGCAGTAGTAGTCCGGTGAGATGCGGCCGACAGCCGGGAATGCCGCCTTGCGCCCGGCCCAGAAGGTCAGCCGCTCGTCTTCGGACTGCGAGATCCGACAAGTGGTGGCGCCGTTGGCGTTGGCAATCGCTTCGACGAGGCCGATCAGATGGTCGACCTCGACGCCCGGCCCGTCGAGCTCGACGATCAACAGTGCTTCGACATCGAGCGGATAGCCGGCATGGACAAAATCCTCGGCCGCGTGGATCGCCGGGCGATCCATCATCTCCATGCCGCCGGGAATGATGCCCGCGCCGATAATGTCAGCGACACACTGGCCGCCCTGCTCGCTGGTCGGAAAGCCGATCAACAGCGCCCGCGCCGTCTCCGGCTTCTTGAGAATGCGCACGGTGACCTCGGTAACGACGCCCAAAAGGCCCTCGGAGCCGGTCATGACGCCAAGCAGATCGTAGCCCTCGGCTTCAAGATGCTTGCCGCCGAGGCGCACGACCTCGCCATTCATCAACACCATTTCGATACCGAGCACATTGTTGGCGGTGAGGCCGTATTTCAGGCAGTGCACGCCACCGGAATTTTCAGCGACATTGCCGCCGATCGAGCAAGCGATCTGCGAGGACGGGTCAGGCGCGTAGTAGAACCCGTCCTGCTCAACGGCGGTGGTGATGCCGAGATTGGTGACGCCCGGCTGGGCAACGACCACGCGGTTGGGATAATCGATCTCGATGATTCGGTTGAAGCGGCTCATCACCACAAGCACGGCATCTTCGAGCGGTAGCGCACCGCCTGACAGCGAGGTGCCCGAACCGCGCGGCACGACACGGATGTTGCGGTCGTTGCAATATTTGAGCAGGCGCGACACCTGCGCCACCGTTTCCGGCAGGACCACGACCATCGGCAATTGGCGGTAGGCTGTCAGGCCATCGCTTTCGAAGGCGCGCATCTCGTTGACCGTATCGACCACGCCCTCGCCCGGCACGATGATGCGCATGTCGGCAACGATTTCGTCGCGCCGGCTCAGCGTCGCCGCATCTGGCTTGGGCATCAATAGGCCGGACATAGGTCACCTGCGATCGATCAACTGGTAAAAAGCTTTTACCAGTAGTGCCGGCATCCTGTAAACCGCCCGCATGTCGGGTGCAGGATGGGTATCCAATCAGGTTCACGCAGCGTCAATCTGACGCTGGTGGGAAAGGCCTGCCCGTTCGGGCAGGTCAGGCCTCGCGAATTACTCGCCGGCCGCCGTCTTGGGCTCTTCATGGGCACGGCGAACCCGGCGCACGCCCCACCAGACAAGCAGAACCGCCAGTGGCACCGAGGCGGCGGTGACGATCTCGGGGGCGAAGAAATGATCCACGGTCGATGCGCCCTTGGCAACGTAGCCGATCAGGCCAACGACATAATAGGACACGGCGGCGACCGACAAGCCTTCGACCGTCTGCTGCAGGCGCAGTTGCAGGCGGGCGCGGTTGTTCATCGAAGCGAGCAGGTCGCGGTTTTGCCTTTCGACCTCGACATCGACCCAGGTGCGCAGAAGCGTTGTGGCACGGGTCAGCTTGCGTGACAGATTGGCCTGACGTTCCTCGACCGAACGGCAGGTGCGCATGGCGGGTGCGACGCGGCGCTTGAGAAAACCGGCCCAGGTGTCGTAGCCGGGCACAACCTCCTCCTCCAGTGCTTCCAGGCGCTCGCGAACAATGCCGTCATAGGCGCGGCTGGCGCCGAAACGATAGAGGCTCGACGCAGCATCCGCCTCAAGTTCGGCGGCTAATTCGGTAAGATCGGCGAGCAAGGCCTGGCTGTCGCGGGTTTCGGTGGCCTTCATCTCTCGCGTTGCCTGAGCAAGTCGGTCCTCGATGCGGCGCACACGGCTCGATAGCGACAAGGCCACCGGAAGGCCAAGCATGGCGAGCGTGCGATAGGTCTCGATGTCGATCAGCCGCTGCGACAAAGCACCTGTTCGGGCAGGCGTCAGGCCGCGATCGAGGATCAGGATACGCGTCAGCCCGTCACCATCCTGGCGGAAATCGGTAACGATGCTGGCAGCGCCATTTTCGACGAGGGAATAACACAGGCTGGTGGGGTCGAAGCCGGCGATCAGCTTTTCATTGTCGGGCGTCCACTTGCGGATCTCAAGCCTGATGCCGGAAATGACCGTGCCGGGTGGGCTGAAGCCGTTGCCGAATGGCGAATCTTCCTGCGCGCGACCACTATCGGCGAGCGGTCCTTCCCAGAGATAGGTCGAGAATTCGGTGTGCCGCTCCCAGCGCAGCGAGCCTTGCCCCCATTTCATGGCGTGATGGCGGGCATGTCGGTCGGGCGATGCGATGCCGAGCCGGCGAGACAATTCGGAGAGCACCGCGTGATCGACGCTGGAGCCACCTTCGGTCATGAAAGAGAGCTGGATCAGGACGCGCGGGTTTTCGACCAGCGGATGCGGGCGCGAATGCACCTCGCCCAGGGCGCCGGGACGGCCCTCATGCGCTGGGAAACCCATGACGCTGCCGGTAGCGCGGGGGAGGAATTCGAGAGAGGACGGGTCGACTGTCACCAATGGCTCCATCTGTGCCCGGAATTTTTTGGCTCTAGGTATATTCAGCGCAACAGGCAAACACCAACTTTAGCGCCAACTGATGAGCGCGCACGCCAGCCATGCGACTCAATTGAGCCGGATTGGATAAATAATTTGACCAGTTGCTCGGCAGACTCCTATCCTGAGGATCACAACAAAGGCTTCGGACACGAATTTGAGCGACATCTTTTCCAGGATCGAACATTCGCGGACGGCCGACGAAGTCGTGCAGCAGATCGAGAGCCTGATCCTCGAAGGCGTGCTGCGCGCCGGCGACCGGCTGCCCGGCGAACGCGAGATGGCCAAGCAGTTCGACGTGTCGCGGCCAATCCTGCGCGAAGCACTGAAGGTGCTTGAAGGGCGTGGGCTGATGGTGACGCGCCATGGCGGCGGCACCCATGTCGCCGACGTCATTGGCCAGGTGTTCACCAAGCCGGTGATGGAGCTGATCGTCAACCACCGCAAGGCGGCGGCCGACTATCTCGAATATCGCCGCGAAATCGAAGGGCTGGCGGCTGAGTATGCCGCGCGGCGCGCAACCGCCGAGGACCTCGCACTGCTCGACGGCATCATGACGCGGATGGAAGCGGCGCATGCGCGCGCCGATTTCACCGAGGAAGCGGAAATCGACGTCGAATTCCACCATGCCGTCGGCGAATGCGCCCACAACATCATCCTGCTGCACACGCTGCGCTCGTGCTACAGGCTGTTGTCCGACGGTGTCTTCCAGAACCGGCTGGTGGTGTTTGCCCTGCCCGCTGCCCGCGAGGCGCTGCTCGAGCAGCACAAGGCCATCCATCGCGCGGTGGTGTCAGGCGACCCGGATGGTGCGCGCAAGGCGGCGATGGATCACATCACCTATCTCGAACGCGCCATGACCGAGGCTGAGCGAAGCGGCGACTGGCAGCGCATCTCGCGCCTGAGGCTGCGACAGCGTACGGACAGCAAGCCATGACCGGCGTGCATTTCCTCGACGCCAAGGGCCCGGAAGGCATCCGCATCTATGCCATCGGCGACGTGCATGGCCACCTCGAGCTTCTGACCGAAATGCACGCGCGGATCGCTGAGGAGATCGGCCGCGACAATCCTGCGGACTGGCGCATCATCCATCTCGGCGATCTCGTCGACCGGGGGCCCGACTCCAGGGGCGTGATCGAATATCTGATGGCGGCGACGGCCCGCGACAGCCGCAGCGTTGTTTTAACAGGCAATCATGACGTTGCTTTTCTGGATTTTCTCGCCGAGCCCGATCCCGAGAGCCTGTTTGCAAGGCATGGCGGGGTGGAGACTGCGGGATCGTATGGCGTGGTGTTGAGAACGGGTGATTCCGCGGGCCTGCGCACCAGCCACAGCGAACTGGCGCGTGCCGTCCCAGACAGTCATCAGAGCTTCCTGCGCTCGCTGCCTCGTTCGGCGTCCTTCGGTGATTTCTTTTTTTGCCATGCCGGCATCAGGCCAGGCATACCGCTCGACCGGCAGGACCCGCAGGATCTCATCTGGATCCGCAACGAGTTCCTGAACTATCCGGGGTTGCATCCGAAAGTGGTCGTGCACGGCCACACGCCCCAAGCCGAGCCAGAGGTGATGGCCAACCGCGTCAATGTCGACACCGGCGTCTATTATTCAGGCGCATTGACCGCGCTCGTCATCGACGGCGCGGAAAAACGGCTGATCGCGGTGGAAGTACCCGATTTTAGCGGGCGGCGGTGACGCCGTAGCCGTCGACCACATGATGGTCGGCCGCGGCATCCGCGGCATAGATCCCAAAGCCGCCGAGCACGATTGCCGACAACATGGCGAAGGACAGGAGCGCTGCTTTCAAGGGAGTCATCTCAGGTTGAGCTTCCTGCATTCTGCATGAGCAGAGTTACGAATAAGTTTCCGAAAAGTTTAAGCGAAACCATCGACGCGCGGCATCACGGCCGTGCTTCTAAGTTCGTTCTGTATCGGGCTTGTGTCGCGCGGCACTCAGAGACGGTTCATTCGCGATACCATCGCCAACTGGCACGGGGCTGTCTTTAGAAAGGCTTTCAGGCACAATCCAGCCGGCAAATGGCTATGCACAGCGGATTTTTTTCGACGTGCCAAAAATGTCACGGAACCGCTGGTTTTGTGGTCAGATCGCTGCCACCCAGGCGCGTGCCAGCGCCATGCCGACAGCATCGGCCTCAGGGCCGTGAAGCGCGGCCTCGCTGTCGTGGCGTGTCGGCCAATCGGGGTTGCGCTGGGCGATGACCTCGGCAAAGGCCTCGTTCCACTGGCGCACCATTGGCCGGTCGGCCTCGAAATGGAACTGGATGCCGTAACCGGCGCGGCCAACACGAAACGCCTGGTTGCCTGTCACCGAACTTCCGGCAAGCCGCACGGCGTCCTCAGGCAGAGTAAAGGTGTCGTCGTGCCACTGGAAGATCGGGAAGCGCTGGGGGAGATCGCTGAAAACGAGATCGTCTTGGGCTTCATCAGTCAAGGTGATGCCATGCCAGCCGAATTCGGTCGACCCGCCGATGCGGTTGTGGCCGCCGAAGGCGCGAGCAAGCAATTGGCCGCCAAGGCAGATGCCGAGCACCGCCTTGTCCTTTTCGACAAAGTCGCGGGCAAGTTCGAGCAAAGCGGGGAAATAGGGCGAGTGCGCATCGTCGCGGGCGTTCTGGCCGCCACCGAGCATGATCATTGCATCATGGCCATCCGCATCGACGGGCAGTGCATCGCCGAGATAGGCGTTGCACTGATCGATCACCGCTTCCACTTCAGCAAGGGCGGAGCCCACCTGGCCGAGACCGGTATCGGCAAAATTCTGGACGATCAGAACGCGCATTTCGGCCCTTCCGCAGCAGCGTGACAAAGTTGCGGCGAGCCCTATCATGCGCCGCGCGACGCAGCCAAGAAGGAACAGCTATGCCACTGCAGAACCGGGTCGACCCTTTCGGCGAGATCCATGCCGATCCGGCGCGTGGCATGTTCACCGGTAATCGCGGCATCATCCACGACCCTGAGACGAAGACGCTGCTGAAAAAGCGGTGGGCAACCAAAGCATGGATCACCTGCGCGCTGGCATTCAAGGGCGCCAAGCGCATACCGATGGGGCGCAACCGCCCGGGCGGCAAGACCGGCTGGACCGAGCTTTTCTTTCTCGACGAGGTGACAGCACTCGCCGCCGGGCACCGCCCCTGTTTCTACTGTCGGCGCGAGCGGGCAAAGGCTTTCAGCGCAGCCTATGCAGTCGCCTTTGCGGCCGAAGATCCGAAGGTGGGCGAAATCGATGCGCGGCTGCATGCCGAGCGACTGGCTTCGGGCGGCAAGGCGATCGAAGTCGACCAGCATGGACTCAAGCTGCTGCCTGACGGCGCGATGGTCTCGGACGGCGAAGCCGACTATGCAATCCGCAACGGTCGAGCTCTGCGCTGGTCGTTCTCCGGCTACGGCCCGAGCCACGAGTTTGGCGAATTCGGCACAGCTGAGATGTGCTTGGTCACGCCGGCAGCGACGCTTGCGGTTCTGCGCGAGGGCTATCAGCCGGAATGGCATCCAAGCGCAGCACAAGCATAGGTCGCCGGATCAGCTCACCTCCCGCGCCTTTTTGTGCGCCTGGAGAACCGTAGCGAAATAACCGGGTGGAATCGTCATCGTCAGAGAGTCACGGCGCCCCAACACCTTGAACGACATGCCGGTTTCGGCCCGGCGCCATCTGGGGCCTTGACCGCTGCCGTCGCCTGCCGCATTTCTCGCCGATGCGTGCAAACTACAAGATGCAGCGGCTTTTCGTGCCGGACGACCTCGCCCACGGTGCCGGCTTCGATGCCAGCCCGCAGCAGAGCCACTATCTCGGCAATGTGCTTCGCCTCGGCGAAGGTGCCGAGGTTTTGCTGTTCAATGGCCGCGACGGCGAATGGTCGGCCAGGATCGCGGCCAGGACCAAGAAGGCGGTGCGGCTGGAGGTGCTCGAACAACAGCGCCCACAGCCAGATCATCCCGATCTCGTCTATTGCTTTGCACCGCTGAAGCTGGGCCGGCTCGACTATCTCGTGCAAAAGGCTGTCGAGATGGGCGCAGGCGCGCTCGTGCCTGTCATCACACAGCACACGCAGCTAGCAAAACCCAGCATCGAGAGGCTGCGGGCCAATGCCGTCGAGGCGGCCGAGCAGTGCGGCATCCTCGCCATCCCAGAGGTGCGCGAGGCCGAAAAACTCGAGCGACTGCTGAGCAACTGGGACAAGGAGCGGCGGCTGATCTTCTGTGATGAGGACGCCACCACCAACAACCCGATGGCGGCACTGCAAGGCATCAAGGAACGCAAGCTTGCCCTGCTGGTCGGACCCGAGGGCGGTTTTTCCGACGAAGAGCGGCGCATGCTCCGCGCATTGCCCTTCATCACCGCGATCCCGCTTGGCCACCGCATCCTGCGCGCCGATACGGCAGCTGTGGCGGCTCTGGCGGTCATCCAAGCCGTGATCGGCGACTGGTAGGACGACCGGCGAAGGCGTATTCCTATCTGGAGATTGACCAAAAATTGGAATGGGCAGTCCGCAACGGGACAATTCCAAGCATCAACATTTCAATATCGGCCGCGGAATCGATCAATTCCTGTTGACGAAGGCTCAGGATTTTTCGCTTGATCGGCAGGCGCTCAATCGTACATCAAGCGCCCGCGGTCCTTCCGCCCTTCAGGAGAAGCATACATGGCGCGCGACACCACTGATTTCCGGCCGATCGAGGGGATGGACGAACTCGTCGACTATCTCGCCGCCGGCAACAAACCGCGCGACAAATGGCGGATCGGCACCGAGCACGAGAAGTTCCCCTTCTATGTCGACGGCAACGCGCCAGTTCCTTATGGCGGCGATCGCGGCATCCGCGCGCTGCTCGAGGGCATGCAGCAGACGCTTGGCTGGGACCCGATCATCGACGCCGGGCGCATCATCGGCCTTGTCGAGCCGACCGGCCAGGGCGCGATTTCGCTGGAACCGGGCGGGCAGTTCGAGCTTTCCGGCGCGCCTGTCGAATCCATCCACCAGACCTGCCGCGAGGGCAACGCGCATCTGGCACAAGTGCGCGAGATCGCCGAACCGCTCGGCATCCGCTTCCTCGGCCTTGGCGGCAGCCCGAAATGGACGCTGGCCGAGACGCCGCGCATGCCGAAATCGCGCTACGACATCATGACCGCCTACATGCCCAAGGTCGGCACCAAGGGCCTCGACATGATGTACCGGACCTGCACCATCCAGGTGAATCTCGACTTCGAAAGCGAAGCCGACATGCGCCGTAAGATGCAGGTGTCGCTCAAGCTGCAGCCGCTTTCGACAGCGCTCTTCGCCAATTCGCCCTTCACCGACGGTCGCCCCAACGGCATGCAGAGCTGGCGCGGCGACATCTGGCGCGACACCGACAACCAGCGCTCGGGCCTGCTCGAATTCTGCTTCTCGCCGGAATTCGGCTTTGCCGACTATGCGGAATGGGCGCTCGACGTGCCGATGTATTTCGTCATTCGCGACGACCGCTATCACGACATGACGCATATGACCTTCCGCCAGTTCATGGCGGGCGCGGCGCGCAACGAGATCACCG
The DNA here is from genome assembly GCF_056401815.1 of Aminobacter sp. P4_D5. NCBI lineage: Bacteria > Pseudomonadati > Pseudomonadota > Alphaproteobacteria > Hyphomicrobiales > Phyllobacteriaceae > Aminobacter > Aminobacter sp. P4_D5. The sequence continues at coordinate 27,266 of NZ_JBFUIP010000002.1, forward strand.
ACGGCATGCCGACGATGGGCGACTGGGCCAACCACCTGTCGACGCTGTTCCCCGACGTGCGGCTCAAGCGTTTCCTCGAAATGCGCGGTGCTGACGGCGGCCCATGGCGGCGCATCTGCGCGCTGCCGGCCTTCTGGGTCGGCCTGCTCTACGATCCGGCAGCACTCGACGCGGCCGAAGCATTCACCAAGGACTGGACCTACCAGGAAGTGCTTGCGATGCGCGACGCCGTGCCCGAGCAAGGCATTTCGGCACCGTTCCGCAATACCACGCTGCGCGAGATCGGCCGCGAAGTGCTGGCCTTGTCGCGCCAGGGGTTGGTCAACCGTGGCCGCAAGAACCGCGAAGGGTTTGATGAGGCTGGCTTCCTCAACACGCTCGACGAGGTGATTGCGCGTGGCACGACGAGTGCCGAGGAAATGCTCAACGCCTACAACACGCGTTGGGGCGGTTCGATCGAACCAGCGTTCCTCGAATACGCATACTAGGGGCTCCGAAAGCCCCTTCAACCGCCTGCGAAAAGGCACTACGCTCCCTCCTCGGTGAATGACCCGAGGAGGAAAAAATGCTGCCACTGTTCGAGATGCTGGCCAATGCCCAGAACGGCAACGGCATGGAAGCGCTGGCGCGCCAGTTCGGGCTGAGCCAGCAGCAGACGCAATCGGCCGTCGAAGCGCTGATGCCGGCTTTCAGCCAGGGCCTGAAACGCAACGCCTCCGATCCTTACGGCGTCGGCTCGTTCCTGCAGGCCATGGCGAACGGCCAGCACGCCAAATATTTCGACGATGCAAGTCGCGCCTTCTCGCCCCAGGGGGTCGATGAGGGCAACGGCATTTTGGGTCATCTGTTCGGCTCGAAGGATCTGTCGCGGGCGGTTGCCGGCCAGGCAGCGCAGGCGACCGGCATCGGCCAGGACGTGCTCAAGCAGATGCTGCCGGTGATTGCCTCGATGATCATGGGCGGGCTGTTCAAGCAGTCGACCGGGCAGATGCAGGCAGCCAGCGGTTTTGGCGGCGGCAACAATCCGCTCGGCGACATCATCGACCAAATGATGCGCCAATCTGGTGGAATGGGCGGAGGTGGCATGATGGGCGGTGGTACAGCCCCTCAGCAAGCACCGCAGCAGACGCAAGCGCCCGACCCGTTCGACAATCCGTTCGGCAAGGTGCTGAAGGACATGTTCGGCGGCGCACAAGCGCAGCCGCAGCCCACCCAACGTCAGCAGGCACCACAGCAGAGCCCCTATGGCGACAACCCGCTGGGCAAGATCTTCGAAGAGATGCTTGGCGCCGGCAGCCAGACCGCCGCGCCAGCACCGCAGCCGCAGCCACAGCAACAGCAGGCCGCGCCAAAAAATCCTTATGACGACCTGTTCGGCAAGATGTTCGAGACCGGCCGCCAGCAGCGCGACGACTATCAAAAGGGCGTCGAATCGATCTTCGACCAGTTCAGCAAGGGCATGGACAGGCAGCGGTAAGGGAGTACGGCAATAGGGGAATAGGGCAGTGACGTCTAACCCTACTGCCCTACTGCCCTACTGCCCTACTGCCCTACTGCCCTACTGCCCTACTGCCCTAAGAAAAAGCCCGGTCCTTGGGAGGACCGGGCAACTTGCAGGCAAGGCCGGAGGGGACCGGCTGGGAGTGGGGAGCCTGCGAAACTCAAGCGATGCGGCGAGCCATGGCCTCGACGTTTTCGCTGCGCGATTGCCTGATCGAGCGCAACCTGACGGTTGGGTCACTGGCAAAAGGCAGGTCGACAGCGACATACAGATCGCCACGGGTGAGCCCGACATCAGCCAGTTCAGCGTCCGTCATCTCGCCAAGGCGATAAAAGGCGCGTCGGTTTTTCCAGGCACGCAAGAGATCGGCGGTGTAGTCGACGATACGCATCGCATTCACCGGCCGAGCCGCGGAATGCGTCGTCTCAGTGGAATGGTCGAGCGTGGTCATAGCGATCTCCCTTAGGGACAAACGGGTCCCTTCCGGCTGGCGTTCCTTTTCCCGCCGCACCGGTCCGATTCACATGCTTCATGTGGACGATGAGAGAGTGCTCTCGCCGTATTGATTAATCCAACGAATGTTTCTAATCTTTACTATCAATGTTCATGATGGAAACGACGATGGCCGCTCCGCTCGATCTTGACCAGCTTCACACCTTCATCTCCATCGTCGATACCGGCAGCTTCACGCGGGCCGCCGACGAGGTGCATCGCACGCAGTCGGCGGTGTCGATGCAGATGCGCCGTCTCGAGGACCGCATCGGCAAGGCGCTGTTCGAGAAGGACGGGCGCATGAACAAGCTGACCGAGGATGGCGAGCGGCTGTTGACTTATGCCAGGCGGCTTTTGCACCTCAACCGCGAAACGCTCGCCGCTTTCGACGATCGGGCGCTGGAAGGCACGATCCGCATCGGCGTGCCGGACGATTATGCCGACCGCTTCCTGCCCGAAATCATGGCGCGATTTTCGCGCTCCAACCCGCGCGTCGAGCTGTCGGTTCTGTGCGAACCCACGGTCAATCTTGCCGACCAGATCCGCCGCGGTAATCTCGACATCGCGCTGGTTACGCAATGCGAGGACACTAGGCCAGCCGAGATCGTGCGCAATGAACCTCTGCTTTGGGTGTCGTCGTCGAGCCACCTGGTGCATGAGGAAAAAATCCTGCCCATGGCGTTCGGCAGGCCGAACTGCCAGTGGCGGCGGACGGCAACCGAAATGCTCGATGCGTCGGGGCGCCAGTACCGCGTGCTGTTCACCAGCTGGTCGGCGACGGTCATTGCCGCAGCGGTTCTTTCAGGGCTCGCCGTTTCGGTTCTGGCCGAATGCGCATTGCGGCCGGGCATGCGCGTGCTTGGCGAAGCGGACGGGTTCAGGCCCCTGCCCGACTGCCGGATCGGCATCATGCGTGGCCATACCAGCCGGCCTGACATCGTCGATGCGCTCGCCCGCCACATCTCGGAAAGCCTCGACAACATCTCGGTGCCGACGACCGAAGAAACCGGCACGTTCGATTTCGCCGCCCTTGCGGCCACACGTGGGCGCCGGCTCAGGCCGAACCACATCATGCCGGGATGGTAGGCGACAACTGAGCGGCAAAGCTTGACGAGGGGGGCTACCCGGCCCTCAATCGCGCCATGAACGAACTTGCCACCGAATCACGCACCAACGCTGCCGAATACACCGTCAGCGAGATCTCCGGCGCGCTGAAGCGCACCGTCGAGGACGCTTTCGGCAATGTGCGGGTGCGCGGCGAAATATCAGGTTATCGCGGGCCGCATTCGTCGGGCCATGCCTATTTCTCGCTGAAGGACGACCGCGCCCGCATCGAAGCCGTGGTGTGGAAAGGAACGATGAGCCGGCTGAAGTTCCGTCCCGAAGAAGGGATGGAGGTGATCGCCACCGGCAAGCTGACGACCTATCCCGGTTCATCGAAGTACCAGATCGTCATCGAAAGCCTGGAGCCTGCGGGCGCCGGCGCGCTGATGGCACTGCTGGAGGAGCGCAAGCGCAAGCTTGCAGCCGAAGGTCTGTTCGACGACAGCCGCAAGCAGCTCTTGCCGTTCATGCCGCTGGTGATCGGCGTGGTGACCTCGCCGACCGGTGCCGTCATCCGCGATATCATCCATCGCATCAAGGATCGCTTTCCGCTGCATGTTCTGGTCTGGCCGGTACGCGTGCAGGGCGAGACCTCGGGCACGGAAGTGGCAGCCGCTGTCAACGGCTTCAACGCACTCGCCGATGACGGCGCGATCCCGCAGCCGGACCTTTTGATCGTGGCGCGTGGCGGCGGCAGCCTTGAAGACCTCTGGGGCTTCAACGACGAGGCGCTGGTCCGAGCAGTTGCCGCTTCGCACATCCCGGTTATTTCAGCCGTTGGCCACGAGACAGACTGGACGCTCATCGACCTTGCCGCCGACAGGCGGGCGCCGACGCCCACCGGGGCGGCTGAGCTTGCGGTGCCCGTCAAAGCCGAACTTGAGGCGACACTCGCCAATCTTGGCGCACGGCTGCGCGGCGCTGTCTCACGCATGATCGACCGGCGCAGCCAGGCCGTGCGGGCAGCTGCCCGCGCCCTGCCGACGCCCGACCAGCTTCTGGCGCTGCCGCGCCGGCGCTTCGACGAGGCAACAAGCCGGCTTGGCCGGGCGCTGATGGTTGCCACCGAGCGCAAGCGCGCGCGGCTTTCCGCAGTGCGCTTGTCCCCTGCCACCTTGGCGCGGCGGATTGGGGAGACGCGGCGACATCTCGACCGCGACATGTTGCGCGCCGACGCAGCGCTACGGGCCATGGTGCGCGAAAAGCGCATCCGTTTCGACCGAACCCAAGGCCGGCTTTCGCCGGAGCCGCTGGTTCGGCGGCAAGAGGTCTATGGCCAACAGCTCGCCGCACTGGAACGGCGCGGAACGCTTGCGATCGGGCGCAGGCTCGAACGGGCGAGGACCGGACTATCCCAGGCTGACCGGCTGATGGCGACGCTGTCGCACAAGGCGGTTCTGGCGCGCGGTTTTGCCCTGGTGCGCGATGCCGATGGTGCGGTGCTCAAGCGTGCCGCCGACATCGCCACGGGCACTTCATTGTCGATCGAGTTTGCCGATGGAACAGCGAATGCCATCGCAACCAGTGGCGACGCCAAGCCCAAGCCGTTGGCCAAGCCCGTTGCCAAGGCGAAGGAACCCGGCAACCAGGGCAGCCTGTTTTAGTCGCCCACTGGCTTGGAAAGCACAGGTGGGACAAGCGGCGAAACAAACGGTGCGCTCCACGAGCCCCCAACAAAGAAGGCCGTCGGCCGAGTTTCAGGGGTGGCCGTGGTCGCGGGGTCCTTCGCCTCGATGGCCCCTGACAGGGCCAGCCCGCGGCCGACATAGGGCACGATGCCGGTCAGCCAGATGCGGTTGGTGGCAGTCCGTGCCTCGGCCTTGTCGATCTTAGCAACCCCGTTGGCGATCGTCGCCTTGAGCTCGACGCCATCAACGGGCACTGTGCCACCCTTGACTTCGTCGAGCGAGAAGAAGCCACCCTGCGACGTGCGTTTCAGGAACGCCTGAAGGTCGATCCCGGCAATAGCGCCGACGCCGAAAGTGGCAGCCACCGAACCGTTGGCATTTTCAAGCAGTGCATTCCAGCTCAGACCCGGTCCATTGAGGATCACAGACACGGTGCCACGGCCGATGGGCACGATATGGCTCATGCCGGCGGCGGCACCGAAGGCGCCGCCATCGATGTCGGATGCCAGAAGCCGCATCTCGGCCTGCGTGCCGCCGGCCTTGCGGTCGAAGCGGATGCTGGCCTGGACGTTGCCACCGAAGGCTTCAGCGTCGGAAATGTCGAATGCCGCCAGGCCGCCCTTGACCTGAGCGGTTGCCGCGACCTCGGCAAGGGCGATGGAGCCGGCCGTCGCCTTGGTTGCCGAAAGCCGGAGATCGAGATTGATGCGGTCGGCGAAGCTCGTGTCGATCTGGGACGTGCCTGGATTGTTCGTAGGCGCCATCGGCGCGAAGGACGAGGCAAAGGCCATCAGGTCGAGCGTGTCGAAGGCAAGCGTGCCTGAAATCGACGGCACCGGGCCGGCCAGCGACACGTCCAGGATGCCCATGCCTGGATTGCCGTCGAGCGTGACCTGGGCGTTCTCAATCTTGAGACGCGACAGATCTCCGGTGACTTTGGAGGCAAGCGAGATCGAGCCAATTGGGCTGCCGGGCAAGACGCCGGGCTGCGACCATTCGAGCATCCGCCTGAGCGAGGGCGCCGACAGCTTGGCTTGACCTTCGACATGCATGTCGGCAGCCATGCTTATCGTGCCGTCGAAGGACGCCTCCACCGGCGCTGATTTCACCGAAGCAATGACGGGTGCGGTGCCGCCGGCGAAAAGCACGAGCGGGCGAGGCGAGGACAGCTCGATCGCCACCTGTTCGCCGCGCCAGATCCCGCTGGCCGTCAGCTTTCCAGCCTTGTTGAGCGCCGGCAGGCTTGCCTTGCCGGTGAGGTCGCTCAAAAGGTCGGCCTCGCCTTCGGCCGAGACAGCCACGACACGGCCGTCGATAAATTCGATCGTGCCGAACTGGTCGGATGACAAGGCGCTCAGATCCGGTTCGGCCGGGTTCGCAGCGACAGTGGCCCGGGCGCTTTCGATTGCCCGGCTGAGACGCCCGCCGCGCGATTGGGGAATCTCAAGAGTTCCATTTGCCAGGCGCTTGAGGCGAAGCGTCGGCCTGATGAAATGCGCATCGGAGAAATCGACATTGCCGCTCAAGGCGGAGAGCGCGGACAGTTCGATCTCGACACGCTCTGCCTCGATGACCGGCAGGCCTCCCGCGTCCTCCCAGTCCGTCAAGGTCACGTCGGTGAGGGTGGCACGGAAGACCGGCCAGATTTCGATGTCGGGGGCGCCATCGATCGAGACGCGAAATCCGCTCCACGCACTCATCTCGAACGCGATGCGGTCCTTGACGATCTGGGTGGAGGCGATGAACGGCAATGCCGCAACAGTGACGGCGATCAAGACGGCAATGCCGACGATCGCCCAGATGCTGCGCTTGAACAGTGGTGATGGCATGTTGCCCTTATGCTGCCCGTGCTGCGCCGTTATGGGAACCGGGTGTAACCGAGACACGCGGCATTTCAAGTCTTTGTGGTCTCGTGATGACGTTTGCGCACAGCGCAATGGCGCATTTCGACATTTCCTTGATCTGCTGCAGTGCGACATGCATAACCTTGCGCGGTTCTGGGAGAGATGCCGATGACTGTTGAGATGCCGCTTTGGGTGCCGTCTGCCGAGCAAATTGCGGAGGCGCCGCTGACGGCGTTCATGGCTGAGGCCAGCAAGCGCGCCGGGCAGGCGTTGACCAGCTACACCGAGATGCACGCATGGTCGATCGCCGATCGCGAGGTTTTCTGGGACCTGGTGTGGGACTTCTGCGGCGTGATCGGCCACAAGGGCGGTCGCGTTCTGGACAATGGCGACAAGATGCCCGGCGCTGCGTTCTTTCCCGATGCCAAGCTCAATTTCGCCGAGAACCTGCTGCGCGGTTCGGGCAGCCACGAGGCGATCATCTTCCGCGGCGAAGACAAGGTCGAGCGGCGTCTCAGCTGGGACGAGCTTTCCGCACTGGTGTCGCGGCTGCAGCAGTTGTTCGTCTCGCTCGGCGTCAAACAGGGCGACCGGATCGCGGCGATGATGCCCAATATGCCCGAGACCGTCGCGGCGATGCTGGCAACGGCGTCGATCGGYGCCGTGTGGTCGTCGTGCTCGCCCGATTTTGGCGAACAAGGCGTGCTCGACCGCTTTGGCCAGATCGAGCCGAAACTGTTCATTGTGCCTGACGGCTACTGGTATGCCACAAAACGCATCGACGTCAGCGAGAAGGTCGCAGCCGTTGCAAAGCGGCTGCCAAGTGCCGCCAAGGTGCTGGTGGTCGACTATCTCGGCGATGCCAGGCAGGTCGCGTCAGGCATTGCCAGGGCCGAGGCGCTGGACGATGCGCTGGCGCCTTTCGTGGCAAAGCCGGTGGCGTTTGAGCCCCTGCCCTTTTCCCATCCGCTCTACATCCTGTTTTCGTCAGGCACGACAGGCATCCCCAAATGCATCGTGCATTCGGCCGGCGGCACGCTCATCCAGCATCTCAAGGAACAACGCCTGCATGCCGGGCTGAAATCTGGCGACCGCTTCTTCTACTTCACCACCTGCGGCTGGATGATGTGGAACTGGCTGGTCTCGGGCCTGGCCTCGGAAGCGACGTTGTTGCTCTATGACGGCTCGCCCTTCCACCCAAACGGCAATGTGCTGTTCGACTTCGCCCAGGCCGAGGGCATGACCCATTTCGGCACCTCGGCGAAGTTCATCGATTCCGTGCGCAAGGCTGGGCTCAGGCCGATCGACAGCCACGATCTGTCCAGCGTGCGCACCATCTCGTCGACCGGCTCGCCCTTGTCGCCCGAGGGTTTTGCCTTCGTCTATGACGGCATCAAGAAGGACGTCCACCTCGCCTCGATCTCGGGCGGCACCGACATCGTCTCGTGCTTCGTGCTCGGCGTACCGACCGAACCGGTATGGTCGGGCGAGATCCAGGGCGCGGGCCTCGGCCTTGCCGTCGATGTCTGGGACGATGCCGGCAAGCCGGTGCGCCAGGAAAAAGGCGAACTGGTCTGCACCAAGGCGTTTCCGGCAATGCCAATCGGCTTTTGGAACGACGCGGACGGCATAAAATACCACGCCGCTTATTTCGAGCGTTTCGACAATATCTGGTGCCATGGCGACTTCGCCGAATGGACTGTTCATGGCGGCATGATCATCCATGGCCGTTCCGACGCGACGCTCAATCCAGGCGGCGTGCGCATCGGCACCGCCGAGATCTACAACCAGGTCGAGCAGATGCCGGAGATCCTCGAGGCCATCTGTATCGGCCAGGATTGGGACGACGATGTGCGTGTCGTGCTGTTTGTCCGCCTCGCGCCCAACGTCACTCTCGACGAGGGGCTGGAGAAGCGCATCCGTGCCAAGATCAAGATCGGCGCCAGCCCGCGCCACGTGCCGGCGCGCATCGTCGCCGTCGCAGACATCCCGCGCACCAAATCCGGCAAGATCACCGAACTGGCCGTCCGTGACATCGTCCACCACCGCGCGGTCAAGAATAWGGAAGCGCTCGCCAATCCCGAAGCGCTGGAGCTTTATCGCGACATTCCGGCGCTGCAAAAATGAACGCGCGGCGCCCATATGCTTAACGAAAGGTGAAGTGTAAATTTACCTAGACTTCAGGAGTGGTACACTTTCGTAAATTTTTCATTGTTTGGGTAAGGAGCTGTTAATGTTCGGCGCCGATATTCGTGCCTAACTTGAGGGAGAAATCCCTTTCCTCGTCTTCGAGGATAGCTCGTTCGCTCAAGTCCCCGTTGAAACAGCATCTCCTTTAAAGGCGCCCGTTCAGGCGCCTTTTTCTTTGTCATGACAGGGAGAGTCTAGAGCGAGGCCTCGGCGTCGCGTACCAGCGCACCGGAAAGCAGCACCACCGGTACCATCGCCGTGACGATGATGACGATCGCAGCGACTGCCCCCTCTTCCGGCACGCCGCGCGAGGCGTTTTCGTAGACATGGGTGGCAAGCGTGCTGAAGCCGAAAGGCCTGAGCAGGATCGTCGCCGACAGTTCCTTGACGGTATCGACGAAGACCAGCACGGCAGCGGTKAGGATAGCCGGCTTGAGCAGCGGCAGCAGCACGCTTGTGGCACTTTGCGCCGGCGTCTTGCCCAGGCTGCGCGCCGCCTCGTCGAGGCTACCGGGCAGCTTTTCCATGCCGGAGCGGACAGCACCTTCGGCAAGTGCGACGAAGCGGATGGTGCAGGCAAGAATGACGGCGGCGGCCGAGCCGGTGAGCAGAAGCCCGGTTGAGAAGCCGAGATAGGCGCGGGCGAAAGCGTCGATCGAATTGTCAAAGCGCGCGAGCACGAAGAGCAGGCCGAGGCCGAGAATGCCGCCGGGCAAGGCATAGCCCACCGACGCCAGCCGCACAGTAGCGGCCATGGCGCGGGTCTTGGACAGGCGCTGGGCGTTGAGCAGGAACAGCGCGATGGCAACGGTGATGGCGGCCGTCAGCGAGGCCGTCATCAGGCTGTTGACAAAGGCATGACCGAGATCGGGCGAGGTGAATTGTTCGAGCCGGCGCGAGGCATATTGGCCGAAGACGGTGATCGGCACACCGAAGCCGCTGAGGATCGGCAGTGATACGGCAATTGGCATGGCCAAGCGCGTCCAGCCCTTCAACGCCACCCGCGGCGGATGGACTTTGAGATGGGTACCGCGGCCGGCATGAAAGCGCTGGCGCCTTCGCGCCCATTGCTCGGCGACGAGCAACAGCACCACGAGCACCAGCATCAGCAGCGCGATCTGCGCTCCGCCTTCCAGGCTGCCACGGTTGAGCCAGGTGGTGTAGACCGCAACGGTCAGCGTGCGGACACCGAAATATTCGGCAGCCCCGATATCGTTGATGGTTTCCATCAACACCAGGGCAACACCGGCAACGATGGCCGGGCGCGCGACCGGCAAAAGCACGCGCCAGAACACCCGGCCTGGGCGCGCGCCAAGCGTGCGCGCGACATCGGCTATGTTGCGGCCCTGCATGAGGAAGACGATGCGCGTGGTGAGGTAGACATAGGGGTAAAGCACCGAGGCGAGCACGAAGGCCGTACCCCAGGTCGAGCGGATATCGGGAAACCAGTAGTCGCGGATTGTCTGGAAGCCGAAGATTTCGCGAACCAGGCTCTGCACCGGCCCTTGATAATGGAAAAATTCGCCAAAGGCATAGGCCGCGAGATAGGGCGGCACCGCAAGCGGCAGCACCAGCGCCCATGACAAGATGCGGCGGAACGGGAAATCATAGGCAACGACCGCCCAGGCGCAGGCGACGCCCGCGACCGAAGTCAGTGCGGCCACCATGGCCAGCAGCGCAAGTGTGGTGCGCGTCGCGCCCGGCAGGACGTTTGCGATCAGATGCGGCCAGTCCTCGCCTGTGCCTGAAAGCGCGACGACGACCAGCGAAATGACCGGCAGGATGACAATGATGCCGATAGCAAGCGCCAAAGTGCCTATCAGAGGATGGCGCAAGCGCTTGACCGGCAAGGCTGGGGTGTTCGCGGCAAATGCCGCGCCAGAAACTCCACCGCCTGCTCCGTCCGTTGTCGGCACGGCAATTCCCCAGTAACGCGGAAAAGCCGGGCCGATTGCCCGGCCCGGCCCTTCCTCAGTTCATGACCCGGCCGGTCAGCTGCTCGGGCCGTCGTCGAGACCGACGCGGTCGACCATTTCGGACGCCGCCTTGCGACCCTTGGCGATGTCGATCAGCGGCAGCGTGTCGGCGTTGAGCGTGCCGAAAGCCTTGACTGTCTCGGACGGCTCGAGGCCCGGCTCGACCGGATATTCGTAGTTCTTTTCGGCGTAGACCTGCTGCGCCTTGTGGCTGGCCAGGAAACGGATCAGCTTGACGGCGTCGTCTTTGTGCGGCGCGTACTTGGCCAGTGCTGCGCCCGAGATGTTGACGTGGGTCAGGCCGTTTTCCCAAGTCGGGAAGAGCACGTTGATGGCGTTGCCCCATTCCTTTTCCTTGGGGTCCTTTTCGTTGTTGCGCATCAGGCCAACATAGTAGGTGTTGCCGATGGCAATGTCGCACTCGCCGGCGGCAATGGCGCCAGCCTGCGGACGGTCGCCGCCGTCGGGCTTCTTGGCCAGATTGGCCTTGAGACCCTTCATCCACTCTTCGGTCTTCTCCGGACCCCAATGGGCGATCGCCGCCGAGAAGAGCGCAAGATTGTAGTCATGCTGGCCCGAGCGCATGCAGATCTTGCCCTTCCACTTGGGATCGGCGAGGTCGGCATAGGTGATGGCCGTGTCCTTGACGCGGTCCTTCGAGGCATAAATGACGCGGGCGCGCTTGGTCACACCGAACCAGTTGCCTTCGGGATCGCGATATTCGGCCGGCAGCAGCTTGTTGATCTCTTCATCGACCAGCGGCTGGGTGACGCCCTTTTCCTTGGCCGACGTGAGACGAGCGATATCAACAGTCATGATGACGTCGGCGGGCGAGTTCTGACCTTCGGCCAGGACGCGTTCCTCAAGACCCTTGTCGAGGAACAGTACTTCGGTCTTGATGCCGGTTTCGGCCGTGAAGGCATCGAGAACAGGCTTGATCAGGTCAGGCTGGCGATAGGTGTAAATGTTGACGACACCATCGGCGAGCGCCGACGTAGTGAAGAGCGCCGCAACCGCAAAAGCGTAGCCGGCAATCGCCGACCGGGCGTTGTTGATCTTCATTTTTCTCTCCTGGCCAAAGGGGTCAAAGTCCCTCGAGGAACAAGTCAAAGCCTCGGTTTCGAGGCTGTCTCCCCTATGGTCATTGTGAGACTTCCAGTCAAGTTTAAAGGCCAATCTTTTCAATAGTTTAGAATTATTCTAAACTGGATTGTTTCGCACCGGATTCAATGGCTTGTTCAACAAATTCTAACAATCGCTGAGTCGGGCCATGCCAATGTGCACAAAATGTCGCACCCTGCGGCCTCGCGTTATTCGGCGAGCACCCGCGTCGAGGGGAATGTCACCTCGACCAGAGTGCCCTCGCCCGGCGTCGATGCAATGGCAAAGCGGGCGCGATTGGCCTCGACCATCGCCTTGGTCAGCGGCAGGCCGAGCCCGGTGCCGTCGCCGCGCGTGCGCTTCAGCGAATTGATCTGCTTGAACGGTTTCAGCGCCTGTTCGATCTCGGCCTGGCTCATGCCGATGCCGGTGTCGCGTACCCGCATGACGATGTCGCCTGATGTCTCATAGGCAGTGGAAACGATGACCTGGCCGCCGGCCTGGGTGTAACGCACAGCATTAGATAGGATATTGAGTGCGATCTGGCGGATGCTGCGCCGGTCGGCAACGATCTCCGGCAGGCGCGAAGCGAAGCTCGAACGAATGATGACACGCTCGCGATTGGCTTGGGGCTGCATCATGGCGACGGTCTCGGCCAACGTGTCGTTGAGCGATACCGCCTCATAGTCCATCTCCTGCTGCCCAGCCTCGATCTTCGAGATATCGAGCAGGTCATTGACCAGCGATAGCACGTGATTGCCCGAGCGGTTGATGTCGCGGAGATAGTCGCGGTAACGATCGTTGGCGACGGGCCCGAATTTCTCATCGACCATCAGTTCGGAAAAACCGATGATGGCATTGAGCGGCGTGCGGATCTCGTGGCTGATACGGGCGAGGAAATCGGACTTCTGCGAGGACGAGCGCTCGGCCAAGGCGCGCGCCTGGGTCAGCTCTTCCTCGGCACGCTTCCACTGGGTGATGTCGCGAACCACGGCGCAAAAGCCGCTCTCGTTGGGCAGACGCCCGATGGTCATGAACAACGGGATGAAACGCCCTTGCGACTCGCGGCCGATGACCTCGCGACCATCGTTGAGCACGCTTGCAACGCCGTGGTCGGAAAGGCCAACGAGATAGTCGCGCGCGGCGCGTTGGCTCTCGATGGCGAAAAGCGAATAGAACGGCTTGCCGGTGACTTCATCGCTGTCGAAGCCAAACAGAGCTTCCGCAGGTCGGCTGATCGAACGAATGGCGCCATCGCGGTCAATCAGCACAACACCGTCGGTCGCTGTGTCGATGATGGTGCGCATCTCGGCGAGGCGCTCTTCGAGTTCGACGACCTGCTCGGAAGCATCGTCGATATCGTCATCGCCGCTGATGCGGCGCACGACCAGCATCAACGCCTTGCCATCCTGCCACGGCACGGACCGAAGCACCGCCTCGATCGGAAACTCCTCGCCGTCGCGGGTTTTCAACCTGAGGTCATGGTCCGAGCCCGGTTCGTCGCCGTAGCTTTCGGCAAACAGCGCGTCGAGGCCACCGGCCTGCGCCAGTTCATCTACAGAGACGTATCCGGTCAGGTCGAGGAACTCGGCGTTGGCGTAGTGGAGCACATCGCCGGCATGGATCAGCACAGGCACCGGTAGTTGTTCGAGAATCGGCGCGTCGACAGGGGTGTCGCGCCCCGCAGCGAAGGAAGGAATGACGTCTTCGGTGCGCAGAGGCGGCTTTTCGGGCTCGTCGCGGTCGACATCGGCCTGTTCAAAAGTATCAGATGGACGGACGGACGACAGCGTAACGATCTCTGCGCTCTCGGTCCCCAATTGCTCGACAGGTGCCGGCTCAGTCGCAGGCGTTGCGGGCTCGGCGGTTTCAGGCGTCGGCAGACGTGCTTCAGGCTCAGCAGCCACAGATGCATGCTCGGCGATTTCAGCAGCGGCGGCTTCCGAATAGGCCGCGATCTCGGCCGATGCTGCTTCGCCATTCTTCTCGGTGTCCGACTTCTCCGCCGCGTGGGCGTCGCTGACCGCTGCGGACGCCGGCTGCTGCCTTGCGGCCACGATCTCGTTTGCTCGCTTCAACTTTTCGCCGATTTCGCGGAACGCGCTGCGCTCGACGCTGGAAAGCCCCTTGCCATTGGCAGGCTCTTCCACCGTTGCCGGCCGATGTTCGGCAAGCCGGATCACCTTGTCGGAATAGCGGCGGTCATGCGTGGGTCCGACCTCAAGTGCTGGCACTTCACCGGCAAAAGGATCTGCGGGAGCCTCGGCCCCCTCAGGAACCTCCTCGACAGGCGGGTGCGGTCTTTCGGCTTCCGGCTGCCTGGGTTCTGGTTGCTTGGCCTCGGGCTCTACCACATCAGGCAGGCTGGCTTGCGTGATGGGCGATTCGACTACGGCGGGCTCACCAGCGGAAGGCCGCTCGGCGATGTCTGCGACTTGCGGCCCTGCTTCTTCGGCATGTTTGCCGTTGGGCACCAGCGCCAGGCCGATACGCTCATGATCGAGGACGGCTTCTCCGGGGCGCGCAACGCCGAAGCCGCGAAACCCTTCGAACGTGCGGTCGCGGCCATAGACGGGCAAGGCGGCAAGATCGACGGGAATGCGCTTGTCGGAGCCAGCGACCGGCCACAGCACCGAGCGGCCGGACCAGGTGTCGCGGCGCTGCAGGAGGCCGGCGATTTCGCCTGAGGGGTCGAGCTCGAAGGTATTCGACACATCCTGGAAGCGGCGTCCGACGACATCGGCGGCATGTTCGCCCACGACTGCAGCGAATTCGGGCGAAATCGCGCTGAAGCGGCTTTCGGCGTCGGTGCGCCAGACGAAGCGAACCGGCGCGACCGAGCGGTCGGTTAGCGGTTTTGCCTGTGCCGGCTGGGATTGGGTCGGCAAACCCTCGGCGGCCGCTACTACTGCGGCAAGCTCCTCGACAGGCTTCAAGGTCGCAACCGGCTCGACAACTGGTTCAGGGAGGGGAGCCGGCTCATCGGCTGGCACCTTAGTCACCGCAGATACAACAGGTGTTTCAGCCTGCTTTGCAGCCATCGCCCGAACAGTGGCACCAGCCTGGCTTTCACGCTCCTCGGGACTGAAATACCAATGATCGTGATCGTGATCGGCATCCCCCTGAGGATGCACTGTTGTTGGCGATGGTGCAGGCGCTTCGTCGCGCGGGCGCTCGCTGGGCGCGGTGGGCGCCATCACCAGAGGCGCGTCCACCTCCTGGCCGGCGTCGTCCATCGCCTCGAGGCGCTCGTCGACGACGACAAGCAGGTGCCGCGCTGGGTCGTCGGTCAACCGCGCCAGCCCGGCCGGCAGGTAGCCGCCTGTGGCGGGGATCGCCCGCTTGATGATGCGGTCACGCTCGCGAGCCACTGATGACACCAGTCCGGCAAGCGTGGAGGTGGCAATGCCAAGTTCGGCAAAGCCGTCGGTCGCAGCTTCAATCTCGCCGCCGCCATCGACAAAGGCGAGAAAATGGCCCGGCTCGGTGAAACCCTTGATAGCGTTTGCAGCAATGTCCCTTGAGCCGCGCGAGCTGGCTTGAGCTGCGGGCACCGCAAGCATGATTGCGGTTGCGCCATCAGGCAGCCGAACCGAGCTTGCCGCCAAGGCGACAGCACTGCTGGTCATGCCGGATGCCACGCGAACCATGATCGAGCGGTCGCGGCCGATCTCGGGGAACCCGGAGGTGGCGGCGATTTGCCGGCGGGCGGCCATACCCAGACGCGCGGGCGCGCCGATCACCGCATCGATGTCGTCATAGCCGAGCACGGCAGCACCGGGACCGTTGGCCCAGAGCACCTGCTCGAGATCGACCGACAGAACGACGATAGCGTCGCCGGCAGCGAAACGCTGCCTGACACGATCGACCACCGCGACGTCGATGAAGGAATAGGCTGCTGACGGCATTCACATAACCCGCAAGGCACGCATTCTCGTAATTAATGCTTTGTTAATAAAAGCCGTCATCGCCAAGGTCTAGCAAACAGGTGGACCCTAGCGGCATTATTCTCGCCACGTGGTTAACCCCGCCGGACGGAAATGGTGCACTGCAACATAGATATTGCAATGCACCATAAAATGCCCTATATCCAACATGCGAATAAACGAGACGGGTGACAACACCCCGTCCAGTCCACAGGGTGAGACAATGTCCAAGACCAAGACCGCAGAATTCGCAGATACCATTGAAATGCCGAGCTTTGACGTTTCCAAGGCCTCCGACCAGTTCCGCGTCTTCGCCGAAAAGGGCGTCGAGCAGTCCAAGGAAGCTTATACCAAGCTCAAGACCGGTGCCGAAGAGGCGCAAAAGACCATCGAGACCAGCTACGAGACCGCCCGCAGCGTGACTAACGAGCTGTCGCTCAAGGCGATTGCCGCCCTCCGCACCAATGCCGAGACCGGTTTCGCGCATCTCGAAGCTCTGGCCGGCGCCAAGACGCTGTCGGAAGTCATCGAGTTGCAGACCTCTTATCTGCGCGGCCGCGTCGAGCAGACCGTCGAACAGGCCAAGGAATTCCAGGCTGTTGCCTCGAAGGCCGCCGAAGACGTTTCGAAGCCGGTCAAGACCGCTTTCGAAAAGGCACTGAAAGACCTCAAGGCCGCCTAATAGCGCCTGAACAGATACCCGGCGGGCGGTTTCCTCCTCCCTCTGCCTGTCGGGCGAAGCGGCCAGCACCTCCTCCCGCTGGTCATTACAGGAAAAGGCCGGCTCCTCCCGCCGGCCTTTTTCTATTTTTCGCGGCGCCGAAACGCCGGATATCAAGGACTTCCCACAGGCAGCGCAAATCGCCGCAGTGGAATATGCGCAAAGCTCTTGAAATGCGTTCGAAGAGTCCGTATTGACGCCGCACCAACAGGTACGCGGTTGTAGCTCAGTTGGTTAGAGCGCCGGATTGTGGATCCGGAGGTCGGTGGTTCGAGCCCACCCAACCGTACCATCATTTTTCCCAGTCAAATCAAAGCAATACGTGCGCAAGGGCGCCAGCTACCGGCAATTCCATGTTGCGACTGGCAATCCTTGGCTTTCAAGGGTTTTGACCCGACCATCAGCAGATGGACACCACATCCTTGCTGCTTGGCTTGGCTGACCGTTACAAAGACCGGAGATGTGCACGCCCCATGCTGGGCAAGCGAGGAGGGCGAACTGATTCGCCCTCCTTGCCACTGGCAACCTTATCGAGGCGCCAGCCCCTCAAGTTCGTTCAGTCTCTTCAGTGCGGCCTGCTGCTGCAGCCATCCGTAGTTGATGCCACCAGCATTCAGGGAGCTTCCCGTCTGGAACGGGAACTGATCGAAATCGGAGAAGAACTCCTTGATCTTGCCCTGGATGGGCACCAGCAACCATATGTTGCGCCCAAGGAATTCCATGGCGCCACCGCCCTCCTCGAGCCCCCGTTCATAGGGGTCCATGCGCAGGTTGGTAATCAGAGCCCAGCTCGGAATCTCGCGCGTCGCTGTGGCGATATTGCCGTGGCTGGCTATGGCGAAACTAAGCTTCCAGTCGTTCCAGCGGATCGCGTTGAGATTGCCGCCCTGATCGAAATAGTAGACGGCATCGCGCGGCGGCGCCTTGGCCTCGCCCTTGAGGAGTTCGGTAAGGTCGTAGCCGTCGAGATGGACCTTGAAAGTCTTGCTGCCGGCCTGGAAACCGGTCTTCATCTTCTCCTTGACGTCGGGAAGACCAGCTGCGGTCGCGAAGGTCGGCAGCCAGTCCATGAGCGTCACCGGTTCATTGATCTGCGTACCCGGTTTCACGACACCCGGCCAGCGCACCATCATCGGGATGCGCATGCCGCCTTCCCAAGTGGTTCCCTTCTCGCCGTGGAACGGTGTAATGGCGCCATCCGGCCACAGCGCGATTTCGACACCGTTGTCGGTCGTATAAAGCACGATCGTGTTCTCGGTGATGCCGAGGTCATCGAGTTGCTGGAGCAGCTGGCCGACATGTCCGTCATGTTCCACCATGCCATCGGCATGGATGCCTTTCCCGGTCTTGCCTAAGGAATCCGGCTTCAAATGCGTGAAGATGTGCATGCGGGTCGAGTTGAACCAGACGAAGAACGGCTTGTCGGCCTTGGCCTGTCGGTCGATGAAGTCCTTGGCGGCGGCCAGGAACTCCTCGTCGACCGTTTCCATACGCTTGGTGTTGAGCGCACCGGTATCCTCGATCTTGCCGTCAGCACTCGACTTGATGACACCGCGAGGACCGAACTTTTTTTTGAACTCCGGATCTTTCGGATAGAAATAACCTTCTGGTTCTTCCTCCGCATTGAGATGGTAGAGGTTGCCGAAGAACTCGTCGAAACCGTGATTGGTCGGCAGGTGTTCGTCGCGATCGCCAAGATGGTTCTTGCCGAACTGCCCGGTGGCGTATCCCTGTGACTTCATGACATCGGCAATCGTGGGCATCCACTCCTGGATGCCGT
Source organism: Aminobacter sp. P4_D5 (assembly GCF_056401815.1). Classification (NCBI taxonomy): domain Bacteria; kingdom Pseudomonadati; phylum Pseudomonadota; class Alphaproteobacteria; order Hyphomicrobiales; family Phyllobacteriaceae; genus Aminobacter; species Aminobacter sp. P4_D5. Next base: position 45,529 of record NZ_JBFUIP010000002.1, read on the forward strand.
GCGGATCGCCCGGCATGCCGATCGTCAGGAGCCCGGTGCGGAACGGCTCCTGCCCGAGTATGAACGAAGCGCGCCCAGCCGTGCAGCTCTGCTGGCCATAGGAATCGGTGAAGTTCGCGCCCTCGGAAGCGATGCGGTCGATGTTGGGCGTGCGGTAACCCATCAGGCCCATCGTGTAGGCACTGATCTGGGGGACACCKATGTCGTCGCCAAATATGACAAGGACGTTCGGTGGCTTGCCGCCTGCGGTCGACGCCTGTTGTTGAGCCTGTACTTTGGTCGTTGAGGCTATCGAGCCCACGACACCGGCTGCCGCCAGTACCGTGCCCCCAAGAAGCACGTTGCGGCGGCTTACATTCCCTGCGGCAGTTTCATCGCTTTCGGTGGAAACATCGTTGCGAAACACGCTCATTTTCTACTCCTGCATGATTGCGACTTTCGAATGCACGTGAACAAAGCCCCCCTCTAAAGACAAGTTTCGGCAATCGAGGGTTGCTTCCCCAACGTGAAGCTTATGGCGGCATCGGCAAGAGCAAGTTTGGCCAACGCAAATAGCCCCGCCACCTCTACGGCAGCGGGGCGTGATGACGAAGTATTCCTCCAAGTCTTGAACGTTGCCCCTTACCGGCGCACACCAATGCAAAACGGCGCGTTTGGACACTTAGTTGCCAACGCCAATCGGCAAATCGATTTCCAGGGATTCTGCCGGCCACGGCCGACGATCATGCATAGGTACCGGTGCCGAGATGTCGTGAAGGTGCGGTGGGAGAGCGCCGCTCAAGCAAAGCCGTGGGCTCCCTCCCACCAGTTGCGCCAGCCCCATGCCCCGCAACAGCCCAATTTACCACCTGTGCCAGCGCAGCGCTATCGACGCACGGTTTGTTGATCGTTGATGGAGTGCGAAGGAGACGGCGAGTGGAGCCTCTCGGGCATTGGGGGCTGGGGTAGAGGCCCCACTCACGCATTTTGTTGCCGGCAAATGCGCTGGGTGAACGCACCAGACAACAAAGGCAGCTTAACACCTCGTCCGGGGTATGCGCGAATCACACGTTTGAAGGAGCCTCGATTCAGCTTCTGGTGTCGGAACCGCAACCTGCCCGCTCAGAGCAACAATGCAAAACGGCGCGCTTCGGTCGAAGCGCGCCGTTTTTGTCCCCCAAAGGACAGTTAGTCAGAACTGGCGGGGTGGTGTTACCGGCAAGGAGCCTCGTAGCTCATGGGATTGCCGTTGCGGTCGTACATCGGACGGCCGCGGCTATCCAACTGCTGGTAGCGGCATTGGCCCGGAGCCGTTCCAGCACCGATCATGGCGCCGGCGAGACCGCCGATGACCGCACCTGCAACAGTCGCACCGGTGTTGCCGCCGATGGCCTGGCCAACGAGTGCGCCACCGGCTGCGCCGACGGCACCGCCGCCCAACGCACGTTCCTGCGGGGTGTTACAGGCCGCTGCGGCCAGTGCGACGAAAGACAAAACTGCGGCCGTAGCCATAAAACGTGTCATGTACCCTACTCCTCAAGATTATCGCCACGACGCTATCATGGCGACTTTGGCTTATCCAGTGGCATACCCTTGGAAAACCTGACCTTTTGGGCGTTTCACGACCTTGCATTTCCGTTTTTGGCCGCTTGTGCCCGGCGTTGCTGACGGCAGGGCGGCGTGCCCGCTCACCCTCGTTGCGCGGCCTGCTCGTCGCGCAGGCGCTGGACCTCGCGCTGTTTGTTGACCAGCGAGGCGGCAATGACGCCTATGGCGACGATGGCGATCAGGATGGTACAGGCAGCATTGATCTCCGGCGTCACGCCAAGCCGCACCTGGCTGTAGATCTTCATCGGCAAGGTCGTTGCGCCCGGACCCGAGGTGAAGCTCGAAATCACCAGATCGTCGATGGACAGCGTAAAGGCCAGCATCCAGCCGGAGATGATGGCGGGCAAGATCACCGGCAGCGTGATCTGGAAGAAGGTTTTCACCGGCGGAGCCCCCAGATCCATCGCCGCCTCTTCGAGCGAGCGGTCGAAGGTGACCAGCCGCGACTGCACCACGACCGCAACAAAGCACATCGAAAAGGTGATGTGGGCGAGCGTGAGCGTGAAGAAACCGCGATCGAGCCCGACGGCGACGAACAGCAAAAGCAGCGACAGGCCGGTGATCACTTCCGGCATGACCAGCGGGGCAAACACCATGCCCGAAAACAGCACCCTGCCCTTGAACCGGGTGTAGCGGGTCAACGCCAAGGCAGCGAGCGTGCCGAGCACTGTCGCAAGCGTCGCCGAAATCAGACCGACACGGATGGTTACCCAAGCAGCATCCATCAGGCCCTGGTTGTGAAACAGCGAGACATACCATTTGGTCGAGAACCCGCCCCAGACAGTGACAAGCTTGGATTCGTTGAAGGAAAAGACGACCAGCAGCACGATGGGCAGATAGAGGAAGGCAAAGCCCAAAACGATAGCTGTGATGTTGAAGCGGCTCCAGCTCGAATTCATCTCAGCGCTCCTGTTCCTGAGCGCGGGCCTGCGCCTGCTGGAAAAACATGATCGGCACGACGAGCAGCAGAAGCAGGATCACAGCCACGGCCGAGGCGACCGGCCAGTCGCGATTGGCGAAGAACTCGTTCCACAGGGTCTTGCCGATCATCAGCGTCTGCGAGCCGCCAAGCAGATCGGGAATGACGAATTCGCCCACTGCCGGAATGAACACCAGCAGGCAGCCAGCGATGACGCCGGGCAGCGACAGCGGGAAGGTAATCTTCCAGAAGGCGGTGGTTGGCGGGCAGCCAAGGTCCTGCGCCGCCTCGATCAGCGAATAGTCCATCTTCTCGAGCGCCGAATAGAGCGGCAGAATCATGAATGGCAGATAGGAATAGACGATGCCAATGAAGATCGCCGTATGGGTGTTCAGGATCACCAGCGGCTGATCGATGACGCCGGTGGCGAGCAGGAACTGGTTGAGCAGGCCCTCGGGCTTGAGGATGCCGATCCAAGCGTAGACCCGGATCAGGAAGCTGGTCCAGAACGGCAGGATGACCAGCATCAGCAGCGTCGGACGGATCGTCGCCGGTGCACGTGCCATGCCGTAGGCGATCGGATAGCCGACAAGCAGCGCCAGGAACGTCGAGATCCCCGCGATGATGACGCTTGAGACATAGGCGTTGAAGTAGAGCGCGTCCTGCGTCAGCCAAAGATAGTTGTCGAAGCTGAATTCGCCGATTTGCGACATTAGGCCAGAAAAGCCGTCGGAAAGGCCAAGCACCGGCGTGTAGGGCGGCATGGCGATCGCGGTGGTCGACAGCGATATCTTAAAGACGATGAAGAAGGGAATGAGGAAGAAAAACAGCAGCCAGAGATAAGGGACGATGATGACGAGGCGGTCGGTGATGGCCGAGAGGGGGCGTTTCATCTCTCCACCTATCGCGTCAGAACGACGCCGGCGTCGTTGCGGAAGGAGATCCACGCCTTGTCGTCCCAGCTCAGCGGGTCTTCGGTGGCGCGCGTCGCGTTGAGCGAGCTCGCCTTGACCACCTGGCCGTTGCCGAGCTGAACATGGAAGATGGTCATGTCGCCGAGATAGGCGATGTCGTAGATTTCGCCTTCCATGGCATTGTCGCTGCCTTCCGGCTTCTTCGACGATACCTTGATCTTCTCGGGTCGGATGGCGAAGGCGACCTCGCTGCCCGCCGGGGCATCGCCGGCATTGGCGGTGCGGATGCTCACGCCATTGGTGCTGGCGATGGTCGCACCCATGCCGTCACGGTCGGCGACCTTGCCTTCGAACATGTTGATGTTGCCAACGAAGTCGGCGACGAAACGAGATCCCGGCGCCTCATAGACCTCGGCTGGCGTCGCCACCTGCATCACCTCACCCTTGTCTATGATGGCGATGCGGTCGGCCATGGTCATGGCCTCTTCCTGGTCGTGGGTGACGACAACGAAGGTCAGGCCGAGCGTCTGCTGCAAGTCCATCAGCTCGAACTGGGTTTCCTCGCGCAGCTTCTTGTCGAGCGCGCCGAGCGGCTCGTCGAGCAACAGCACCTTGGGCCGCTTGGCGACAGCACGGGCAAGTGCGACGCGCTGGCGCTGGCCACCCGACAGCTGATGCGGCTTGCGCTTTGCGAATTGGCCAAGCTTGACCAGCTTGAGCATGTCGGCGACGCGCGTTTCGATCTCGGCCTTGGGCATGCCGTCCTGCTTGAGGCCAAAGCCGATGTTCTGCTCGACAGTCATATGCGGGAACAGCGCGTAGGACTGGAACATCATGTTGACCGGCCGCCGATAGGGCGGAATACCGCGCAGGTCCTGGCCGTCGAGCAGGATCTGGCCGGACGTCGGCTCCTCGAAGCCGGCGAGCATGCGCAGCAGCGTCGACTTTCCGCAGCCCGAAGCGCCGAGCAGCGCGAAGAACTCGCGCTCGTAGATCGATAGCGAGAGGTTGTTGACGGCGATGAAATCACCAAAGCGCTTGGTGACGTTCTTGAATTGAATGTAGGGCTTGGCGTCAGGCTGGTTCCAGGGCGCAAATTCCCTGCGGATGTTGCCGAGCGATTTCATGTCCCTCTCCGTCCTGCCCCGGTAATAAATCCCGGCGCCCAATGGCGCCGGGACAGTCCCTACAATTATTGCCCTGTGACGATCTTGGTCCAGCTGCGGGTCACCGCGCGCTGGGTCTTGGGATCGTAAGGCGCGACGGTAAAGAGCTTCGCCAGCATCGCCTCATCGGGGAAGATCGCCGGATCGCCAACGATGTCCTTGTCGATGAACTGCTGCGACGCCTTGTTGCCGTTGGCATAGAAGATGTAGTTGGACGCCTTGGCCGCGACTTCCGGCTCCATCATGTAGTTGATGAATTCGTGCGCTTCGGCAACGTGCTTGGCGTCAGCCGGGATCGCCATCTGGTCGAACCACATCTCGGCACCTTCCTTGGGAATGACGTAGTCGACGACGACGCCCTGATCCGCTTCAGCCGCACGGTCGCGCGCCTGGAAGACGTCACCCGACCAGCCAACGGCGAGGCAGATGTCGCCATTGGCGAGCGCGTTGATGTATTCCGACGAGTGGAACTTGCGGATCGACGGCCGCACCTTGAGCAGTGCTTCCTCCGCCTTTGACAGATCGTCGAGCGCCGTCGATTGCGGCTTGAGACCGAGATACATCATCGTCGTCGGAATGATGTCAGTTGGCGAATCCAGGACATAGACGCCGCAATCGGCCAGCTTGGCGAGCTGTTCGGGCTTGAAAACGACATCCCAGCTGTCGATCTTGTCGACACCGAGTGCTTCCTTGATCTTCTTTTGGTTGTAGCCGATGCCGACCGTGCCCCACATGTAATTGACCGAGTATTCATTGCCGGGATCGTAGGCGGCGGTTCGCTCGCTGACCACGTCCCACATGTTGGCCAGATTAGGCAGCTTGGACTTGTCGAGCTTCTGGTAGACGCCCGCCTGGATCTGGCGCGCCAAGAAAGGACTGGCGGTCGGCACGACGACATCGTAGCCGCTGCCGCCGGCAAGCAGCTTGGTTTCAAGGATCTCGTTGGAATCATAGACGTCGTAGACGACCTTGATGCCGGTTTCCTTGGTGAAGTCTTCGATGATCGAGGAGTCGATGTAGTCCGACCAGTTGTAGACGTTGACGACCCGTTCCTGGGCGTTTGCGGCGGTCGCGACAATGGCAACAAGGGCTGACGCGGCGGTCAGCCAAAGCGCTCTACGGTTCATGACATTCTCCTTTCACGGACGCGCCCGTCCCGGCAGCATCCTGATCCCTATGCAAAATCGAGTGACGAAGGTAGCGCGCTCCCGCCGGCTTGCCGCGCGGCGCAAACGTTCTGGCGATTTACAGCTGCGGACACCGAAGCCCCGGCAGTGGAACCTGGCAAGATACGCCTGTGTTGTTGTTGTTACCCTCAAGTCGCAGCCTGCCCGCCGGACAGCAGCGTTGTCAATGGTAAACAATGTATTGATTAATCAGGGACAGGCATGCCCGTCACACCCGGCCTCTGGGGCCTTGCCTGGCGTCTGAACTCCAGTGTCAGATGCACCAGCAGAGCAGTGAAAATGACCGCGCCGCCGGTGATGGTGCGAACCGACGGTACCTCGCCGTGGATGAGCCAGACCCAGATCGGGCCGAGCAACGGCTCGAAGGTACCGATCAGGGCGGCAACGGCGGCCGGGACCAATCTTGCGCCAGTCGCAAAGAAGGCAAGGCCAAGACCGAGATTGATCACGCCGAACGCAAACAGGAAACCCATGTCGCGTGGCGACACGGCAAACGTTGAAGCTTGCAAGGCGGCAAAGGCTGCAGCAATCATGGTGCCAAGGCAGGTGGCGGGTGTCATGCGCACATGGGCGAAGCGCCGGGTGATGACTGTAGCGATGGAAAACGCCACGGCGATCAGCAAAGCAAGCCCGTCGCCGACCGGCGAGACCTGGCCGCTGAACGATTCGGAGACCATGATGGCGACGCCTGAGATGACCGCGAAAATCGCCACCCAGGTGGCGACAGCCACGCGCTCACGAAACAGCACCCAGGCAAACAACGCCGCCAAAAGCGGCACGCCGGCCTGCATCAGAAGGATGTTGGCGACGGTCGTGTAGGAAAGAGCGACGACAAACGAGGTCGAGGCGGTGGCGAAGCATATCCCCACCAACAGGCCTGGCAGGCCCATGTCGCGGAAAAGTTTCAGCGTTCCGCGCAGGCCGTCGCGCCAGACCATGAAGGCCAGCAGGAAGGCCGCGGCCCAGACCGAGCGCCAGAATACCACCGTCCAGCTGTCGGGTTCCTCGATAAAGCGAGCAATGGCCCCGCCCAGGCTCCACATCAGTGCCGACATGAACACCAGGAATACGCCGAGACGCTCCTCGCGCCGCGAGACGTGCGGTGTAGCGCCTGTTGGCGACGGCGGAGCGGCGAGATCTGTCATGGCGCTAATCTCGACGACTTGCGAGCGGCACGATGCGCTCTAAACGACTGGGGCTTGTGCGTTCGCGTAACGTAAGGCTGCCTTTGTGACGAGGTCCAGCGCTCCGATCCCGTTGTGGCACGAGCAAAGCTGCACTGCCGAGCCGAAACGCCAGACGCCGTTTTCAAAGTTTCAAATTAGCGCTTGACCTCAATATTAGATGAGGTTTTACAGACGGGGCTCCTGCAAAAATGAAACGGAGCCACCCCAAAAATGCCTCAGAAAATCAAGCTCGCCTTGATCTATGGCAGCGCCCGCGAAGGCCGCTTCTGCGACACCGTCGTCGATTGGGCCGCAACCGAGATTCGCGGCCACCAGCAGTTCTCCATCGACCTGATCGACCCGCGCGAGCTTGCCAACAATCGTGCCGATATCGCGCGCCGCCTGGGCGCGGCCGACGCGTTCATCGTGGTGACGCCCGAATACAATCACGGCTACACCGCCGACCTCAAAGCACTGATCGACGCCCACAGCGTGGAGTGGCAGGCCAAGCCGCTGGCTTTCGTGTCGTATGGTGGCATCTCCGGCGGGCTGCGGGCCATCGAACAATTGCGCCTGGTCTTCGCCGAGCTTCATGTCGTGGCGATCCGCGACACTGTGAGCTTTGCCTTCGCCTCGAGGAGGTTCGACACCTCAGGCGCGCTGCTAGAACCGCGAGACGCACGCAAGGCGATGTCGGTTCTGCTCGCGCGCCTGCAATGGTGGGCGATCAATCTTCGTGATGCCCGTACCAACACGCCCTTTATCGAGGTGGCGGCATGACCATGGCGCAACAGGTTCAGGTCGTGCGGGCAAATCCCTTTCCCGACAGCCATGCCGGCCGCAATGCCACGCTGCTGCTCATCAGCACGCTGACCATCATGTCAGGCGCGACCATATCGCCGTCGCTGCCGGCCATCGAAAGCCACTTCGCTGGCAGCGGCCATGTCCAAATCCTGACCAGGCTGGTGCTGACGCTGCCCGCATTGTTCATAGTCATTTGCGCGCCCTTCGCCGGCGGGCTTGCCGACCGCTTCGGGCGCAAGCCGTTGCTGATCTCGGGCGCTCTGCTTTACGGGCTCAGCGGCATGTCGGGACTGCTTACCGACAGTCTGGCTGGGCTTCTTGTCGGACGCGCTTTGCTCGGCGTCGCGGTCGCTGGCGTCATGACGACCGCGACTGCACTTGTCGGCGATTACTTCTCCGGGCCGGAACGCGACCGTTTCATGGGTTACCAGTCAGCTTTTGTCGGCATTGGCGGACTGATCTTTTTGACCGGCGGCGGCATGCTGGCCGAATTGCACTGGCGCGCGCCCTTTGCCGTCTATGGCCTGTCACTGTTACTAATCCCGGCCGTTCTGGCTTTCATCAATGAGCCTGCGCGCAACAATCCATCCGCTGTGGATGCGTCCACGCAGACAGCAAGCCGCACAGTCTGGCTTGCGGTCATTGCCGTCTACATCGCGGCCGTTCTCAACAGTGTCGCCTACTACCTGCTTCCAACGCAGCTGCCGTTCTATCTCAATGCCATGGGCATGGGCTCGCCAACCGTGGCAGGGCTGGCGATCGGCCTGGGCAACATGATCGGGGCAGCTGTAGCATTGTTTTATGCCACCTTGCGCGCCAGGCTTGGGGTGATCGGCGTATTCGGCCTGGCCTTTGGCCTGACGGCCATCGGCTATGGTCTTCTAGGTTTGACCGATACGCTGGCGACGGTGCTGGCGGCCGCATGCGTGGTCGGGCTGGGGCTTGGGATGATCATGCCCAACATTGCCGCGGCGGCGATGGCAGCCGCAGCGCCCGCAATGCGCGGCCGCGTTGCCGGCGGCATGACGGCGAGTATCTTTGCCGGCCACTTCATCTCGCCCTTCGTCAGCCAGCCGATGATCGCGGCGTTCGGTTTTGCCAACACCTTCCTCTACACCGGGCTCGTCGTAGGCAGCATCGCGATCCTCATCGGCGCAACGACGATCTTGCGTGCACGCAGCTACCAAGCCAACGGAACGGCATTCTAAACCGCCAAAGGTTTGTTTTGACCCTCTATTTGTCTTGTTTCGCCAACCTCAGCACTTCTGACATCACAGCATCATCGCCAGCGGCATAGCTGGCGAAGGTCTGTGCGATTGGAACAGTAGGCAACAAGGAGCCCGCCGCCGTGCCGTAGAAATAGTTCAGGAAAAAACACGTCCCGATCTGTGACAGACGGCAGCCATTTTCCCAATCGTGGTAGGCTGTGGTGTATCGGAAAGCGATCTTGGAGTAGGGCAAGATCGTTGTACCGCCCTCTCCCCAGGATTGGGCTGCGTCCCCCATCTCCTCGCCGATCAGCACGGCACGCTGGCCCGAGTAATATTTCAGCCGCGACGCGATGCTGATTGCCGCCGAGAACGTGTTGCCGCTGGTCAGAATGAATATCTGCCCATTCGGCACCACCTCAGGCAGCAGTCGCGAAAAATCGGTTGCGAGCAGATAATTGCCRCCCGGACTGAACCGCAGATCCACGACAGCATGCTTGACCTCGCGTTTGCCGGCCTCAGCAAGCAGTTCTGCGAGATAGTCGGAGATCGGGGCCTGCTCTTGGTCGCGGAACCGGTTGAGCTGCAMGTAGAGGATATCGTCCGCTTCCAGATAGCTGTGCCAGGAATTCTGATCGGGGCGCGAGAGATAGCCAGGCGTTTCAACACCATCCAGGACATGGACCCATGCGGCGTCACTCTCATTCGCCACGACCGGACTTAGATCCCGCTTTGGCCACACGGTTCTCGGCAAAGGCTCACCTTTGGCTGGCAATGCAGCAAGCGTGCGCTCGATCTCGGAGCCATCAGCCTTGCGAACGCGAAACTCGCTTTCGGTCGGCTTGCCCGCCAATTTGGCGGCGTGGAGCAATTCAGGCGAAATCATGAAATTCGGCGAAAGCTCGCGTGCGTATTTGTCGGTGCCACCGACATATGGGCGCAACGCTTTGACCAGTTCATCGGGCGACTGGCCATTCACCGCCAGGATTTGCGCACCCACAAGATCGCGATGCTCGCTGGTGGCGCGGACAACGAAAAGACCGTCTGCAAACCAGCCGAGACGCAGCGGAACGGCATTGAAGCCTTGTCCGCCGGCAAGGCCCAGGACATTGGTGTGACCGTTTTGGGCAAGGGCGACCGCCTTCGCTGCTCCCATCGCCAGTGCGGGCCGGTCGAGTTCGGAGGCTCGGGTAGTGAGTTCGTCAAGCGCTTGGCCAAAGGCTTCGCTGGTTTGAGCCGTAAAGCTTCGTTCGATCATCTGCATATTGCGAAGATGGGCCAAATCCTGCGTGTTCTTGTCAGCCAAAGAATCCCCGGTCGATATATCCAATGACGGATAGGATTTGAAAACCGGATACAGGATGAAGCTGAGCGGCAACACAACGACAATCAGCAACGCCACAACCGCGAGCGCACCGCGCTTCAGCCACCGCTTCCTCTTATGCCCGACATCAGAACTACCCATAGCCACCTCTCCAGATACTGTGCCATCGCCCGATCTGGAACAGCACATGGGTGGGGAAGCCACGCCATTCAATTACCTGGCACATCAACCCCGCGCCCTACCCCAGCGTGAAGAAACGGATCGGCAATGTTTGGCCTCGATAAGGGCAGTCGAATTCTTTGAATCCGCGCACCACGCCTGTCGAAAACGATCCCAATTCGTCGGGCCGAGGCACGCAAGGAACCGCACATGATGACCGTACTCAACTGCCTCGTCACCGAACATGATTACCGCTTCGTCGCCGCGGCATTGGTCATCTGCGCCGTCGGCTGCGTGGTATCGATGCGATTGTTTTCGCGTGCCCGCAATGTCAGGCGCGCCAAGCATGCGGCTTTCGTCTTCATGGCCGGCGTCGCCGGCGGCATGACGATCTGGACAACACATTTCCTGGCGATGCTGGGCTTCACCCCCAGTGTCGAACATGGTTTCGAGCCGAACTTCACCGTGCTTTCGCTGGCCTTTGCGATCGCCACGTCGATGGCTGGCTTCCTGATCGCCGCCAGTCTAGAGCGTGGCTGGATGATCGAGATGGGCGGCATCATCATCGGCGCCGGCATTGCGCTGATGCATTTTACCGGCATGCGCGGCTTCGTTGTGGCCGGCACGGTTTCTTACGATCCGGCCCTCGTTGCCTTTTCTATCTTTGCTGGTGCCGTTCTCGGAATGCTGGCGACCAACCGCATGGCACGGGGAACCTCGCGCCGCAGCCAGTATATCGGCATCACCGCCCTTATCCTGGCGATCGGCATGATGCATTTCACCGCGATGGGCGCGGTGCAGATCACGCCCGACCCGCGCGTCGCGGTCCCTGGCCAACTCATGTCCGACAGCGTGCTTGCGATCCTGGTCATTGCAGTCACCGTGCTCGTGGTGGTGCTCGGCGCCGTCACGCACCTTGCCGAAGAACAGGGCCAGCAGGACGCCGTCGCGCACTACAGGCATCTGGCCATGCACGACCCGCTGACCGGCCTGCCCAATCGTGCCGCCATTCGCGACGAACTGCCGATGCGGCTGAATCAGGCCGGCGGCACGTCGCTGGCATTCATCGCCATCGATCTCAACCGCTTCAAGGAAATCAACGACGTCTACGGTCATGCGGCGGGCGATGCGGTGTTGAGCCAGACGACAGCACGCATGCGTTCGGCACTGATCGACGGCGAGTTCTTTGCCCGCATCGGCGGCGACGAATTCATCGCGGTGAAACCGTTCACCCGCGAGAACGAGGTCGAGGAGTTTGCCGCGCGCATCAGCGATGCCTTTTCGCGGCCCAATGAACTTGGCAAAGCGCGCTTTTCGACCAGCGCCAGCATCGGCATCGCTGTCTACCCCAGGGATGGCGACAGCATCGACGAGCTGACGATGCGCGCCGACCTTGCCATGTACCGTTCGAAAAAAGTGCCTGACGGTAGCTGGTGCTGGTTCGACGCGGATGCCGACGAAGACGGCCGCAGGCGCGGACAGATCGCGATCGGCCTGCGCAGCGCTGTCGCCGACGGTTCGCTACGCCTGGTGTTCCAGCCGCAGATTGCGATGAAGAAACGCGAATTGCTGGGCTTCGAAGCCCTGCTGCGCTGGACCAGCAGCGCGCTCGGCGAGGTCGCGCCCTCCGATTTCATCCCGGTGGCCGAGCAGACCGGCATCATTGTTGAGATCGGCGACTGGGTGATGGTGCAGGCTTGCCAGGAGGCAACCCTGTGGCCGGCACCACTGGGCGTGGCCGTCAATGTCTCGCCGATCCAGTTGATGCGCCCCAATTTCGCCGAGCGTCTCAAGGAGATTTTGGCCGAGACCGGCTTGGCCCCCACCCGCCTCGAAATCGAGATCACCGAAACAGCGCTGATCGAAAATCCCGGGCAGGCGCTCCATATCCTGCGCCAGATCAAGGCCCTGGGCGTTCGGATCGCCATGGACGATTTCGGCACCGGCTACTCGTCGCTGTCGACGCTGTTTTCCTTCCCTTTCGACAAGATCAAGGTCGATCGCAGCTTCCTCAACGCGCTTGGCCGGCAGGCGCAGGCAACCAGCGTCATCGAGACAGTCATCGAGCTTGGTCACAAGCTGTCGATCCCGGTGCTGGCCGAAGGCGTCGAGACCGATTTCCAGGCAGCGTTCCTCAAGGATCGGCGCTGCGACGAGGCGCAAGGCTTCTTGTATGGGCGGCCGCTCGATTCCGGCACCGCGCGTCTCCTGGCCCACACCGGCCTGGGCACGGATGAGACTGCATCCAGACTGATCGCCTGATGTCTACTGGAAGTCAAAAGCCGAGAGCCCCGTCACCATCTCGTCGAGACCAAGAGGGCGGGTGATCGGCGGTTCGGCGCGCGACAGGCATCCGGAACGCTCGCAAAGCCGGCAGGCCGGGCCAATCGGCGTCGCGGCGACCGCGCCTGGCTTGGCGCCGACGGCAGGTGCGGGCAAAGCTGCGCCATAGACGATCTCGTCGCGGAAGGCGATGTCGCAGCCAAGCAGGATCGCGGTGCGCCGTGGCCGCTCGCTGAAGGCGCCTTGCGGACCCTCCAGCGTTCGCGCAACGCACAGAAACTCGGCGCCATCGGGCATCTCGACCGCCTCGACAAAAATTTGGCCGGGCTGGGTGAAGGCGGCATGCACCGGCAGTTTGGGGCACCCTCCGCCGAAGCGGCTTTGCGGGAAGCCCTGCGCGCCCGCCTTGCGGAAGCGATTGCCGGCATTGTCGACCTCGAGCATGAAGAACGGCACCGAAGACGCGCCGGAGCGCTGGAGCATTGTCAGCCGGTTGGCGGCCTGCTCGAACGACACGCCGAAGCGCGAGCGCAGCACGTCGACATCGTAGCGCGCGCGCTGAGCGGCTGCGAAGAACGCCTGATAGGGCATCATCAGCGCATGTGCGGCGTAGCGGCCGAGCTCGAAACGGGCGAGCCGACGCGCCTCGTCCGACGTCAGCTTCAGCGCCTGGATCTCGGCGGCGACGGCCACCTGCATGCGGATGAGGCTCGCCTCCATCGCCACTTCGCGCAGCTGGTCGAAGGGTGACAGCCGCTCGGACAGGAAAAGACGCTGCGAATGGCGGTCGTAGCGTCGGCGCCAGTTGGGCATGGTGGCGACCGGCAGCACCTTGACGACGATGCCGTGCTCGCGCCTGAGCCAGGCCTTCAGCGCGCCAAACAGATCATCGCCTGGGTCGAGCAACGTCGTGAAGGCCTCCGCCTCCTCTTCCAGCGAGGTAAAATGATTGGGCCGGCGCTCGAAGACCTCATGTACCTCATCGATCGGCAGGCGCGCGCCTGACAGTGCCGTCGTGTGCCCTTCACGCGCTAGCAGTTCGGTGAGATCGGACAGACGCTCGGCCTGCTCGCGATAGGCGCGAAACAGCTTGATCACCGCCGCCGCCGCATTCGGCGCTGCCTCGGCAATCTCGACCAGCTCCTGATCGCCCGGCAGTTCGCCGGCCAAAAGCGGATCGGCGAAGACCTCACGAAGCGAAGCGATCGAACCGCGCGCCTCGCCCTGAAGCTCCTCCGGCTCGACCTTGTAAACCGAGGCGAGCTTGAGGATCAGCTGGACCGTCAGCGGCCGCTGGTTGCGTTCGATGAGGTTGAGATACGACGGCGAAATGCCAAGCCCCTCGGCCATCGCCGTCTGGGTCAGGCCCTTTTGGTTGCGGATGCGTCGGATGCGCGGTCCGGCGAAGATTTTCTGCTCGGCCATCGGCTTTTACACCATTTTTACAACGAAAGTAGGGGTTTTGCCCTACCCGATCTTTTACATTTTTTACAAATTTACAGCGGGCCTTTGTCAAACGCAACACAGGTTTTCTCTTATCTCACGGCCAAATTGTTGAATTTTCTGGCTGCTTCGGCGCTGCGATGTCAAACAAGTCACATAGAAATCGCCGCAAGAAGCCAAGACGCGGCGACCGCCTCAAGCCCCAAAGTGACCAGACGGAGTCGACAATGACTGATTTTTACAACCTCGTCCCTTCAGCCCCGGAAGGCCGTTTCGATGGCATCGAGCGCCCCTATTCGCCGGAGGATGTGAAGCGGCTGCGCGGCTCGGTCCAGATCAAGCAGAGCCTCGCCGAGATGGGCGCCAACCGCCTGTGGAAGCTCATCCATGAGGAAGATTTCGTCAACGCGCTGGGCGCCATGTCCGGCAACCAGGCGATGCAGCAGGTCCGCGCCGGTCTCAAGGCGATCTACCTCTCGGGCTGGCAGGTCGCCGCCGACGCCAACACCGCGTCCGCCATGTATCCCGACCAGTCGCTCTACCCGGCCAATGCGGCCCCTGAGCTGGTCAAGCGCATCAACCGCACGCTGCAGCGCGCCGACCAGATCGAGGTGTCCGAAGGCAAGGGCCTGTCGGTCGACACCTGGTTCGCCCCGATCGTGGCTGACGCGGAAGCCGGTTTTGGTGGCCCGCTCAATGCCTTCGAGATCATGAAGGCGTTCATCGAGGCGGGTGCCGCTGGCGTCCACTTCGAGGATCAGCTGGCTTCGGAAAAGAAGTGCGGCCATCTCGGCGGCAAGGTTCTGATCCCCACTGCGGCGCACATCCGCAACCTGAACGCGGCGCGTCTCGCCGCCGACGTGATGGGCACGTCTACGCTGATCGTTGCCCGCACCGACGCGGAAGCCGCCAAGCTTCTGACCTCCGACATCGACGAGCGCGACCAGCCCTTCGTCGATTATGACGCCGGTCGGACCGTGGAAGGCTTCTACCAGGTGCGCAATGGCATCGAGCCCTGCATTGCCCGCGCCATCGCCTACGCTCCGTTCTGCGACCTGATCTGGATGGAAACCGGCAAGCCCGATCTCGCCCAGGCAAAGAAGTTCGCCGAAGCCGTGCACAAGGCGCATCCGGGCAAGAAGCTGGCCTACAACTGCTCGCCGTCGTTCAACTGGAAGAAGAACCTCGACGACGCGACGATCGCCAAGTTCCAGCGCGAGCTGGGCGCGATGGGCTACAAATTCCAGTTCATCACGCTGGCTGGCTTCCACCAGCTCAACTTCGGCATGTTCGAGCTGGCCCGCGGCTACAAGGATCGCCAGATGGCTGCCTACTCGGAGCTGCAGGAAGCGGAGTTCGCCGCCGAAGTGAACGGCTACACCGCGACCAAGCACCAGCGCGAGGTCGGCACCGGCTACTTCGATGCCGTCTCCATGGCGATCACCGGCGGCAAGTCGTCGACGACCGCGATGCATGAATCGACCGAACACGAACAGTTCCGCCCGGCCGCCGAATAGGCCCGGCGACAAACGACAGAAACGCCCCACAAGGGCAAGGCAACACCCCGAGGAGAACCACAATGGCACCGCGCACCCGCGTCAAGGAACGAGCCGAAGAACAGGCCACGACCATGAGTGCTGACCAGCAGGCCGTGATCCGCATCGTCGCCAACGACCTGCACCGACTCAACCAGTCGGTCATGAAGGCAGTCGAGGCCGGCGTGTCGGTGGAACTGGTCCGCTCGGCTCGCCACCACGGCGGCGATGGCAACTGGGGCGACCTGCTGATCCCTGTCATCGTGACCCAGCAGCCGCACGGCTAGCAGTCAAAGCATTCCTGCCCCTGCCCCCCGGACCCCGTTCGCAGCCCCGGCTGCGGGCGGGGTTTGTCTTTAGCGGCACTATGCATTGGACTTTGATTAGCGAGAAGAAATGCTATCGTCTAAGACTAAAGTCGCACGTCATTTTGAGTGTATTACTTGACACTTCTCGCAGTTGACGCGAACGTAAGGTACCGAACGCAACCACGCATTGAACAGACGCCCCTCAGCTGTCGGCTAAGCCAAATGAAACGCAATGACCTCAATTCGGGCCAAGGCCCGGATACGAATGCGCGCACTCCTGACCGCCTTGTCGCCGATCTTTCAAAGGTGCTCATCGTTGGCCGCTCGCAGATCAACCGTGTCGTCGTCGCCAAGATCGTCGAGCGCTCTGGCCTCAAGACGATCTCGGAATCACCCGATACCGCCTTGGCCATGCTGCGCAAGATGGCGCCGGGCACGATCATTCTGGACGGTGGCAGCGACAACGCAGATTGCGATGCGCTGATGCCTTCGATCTTGTCGCTGAGGCTCGCCTCAGGCGCGAACCTGCCCTCGGTGATCCTGCTGTCCAACCGTCAGGGAACACCTGAGAGCCTTTCGCTGTCGAGCGCAGTCGACATCGTGGTGGCCAAGCCGATCACGCCGGAGCGGCTGCAGCCTGTCGTCGAAAAACTCGTCGGACGAGCCTGAATTCAGTCCAAGGCCTTCAACAGGTCGGAAAGCTCACCGAGATGCGGCAGCTTGCGGAAGCGCTTGGCTTCCGTCGGCTCATCGACATGTTCGTAGGCCCAGGTCAGGTCGTGGGGAATGTAGACACCCCAGCTGCCGGCCTCGATCGCCGGAACGACGTCTGACTTCAGCGAATTGCCGATCATCATGCTGCGGGCCGCACCGTCGCCATGGCGAGCGAAGATGCGTTCGTAGGTCGGCCGTGACTTGTCGCTGACAATCTCGACGGCATCGAAGAAATCGCCAAGCCCCGATTGGGCCAGCTTGCGCTCCTGGTCGAACAGGTCGCCCTTGGTGATCAGGACCAGGCGGTAGCGCCCGGCGAGTGCTTCAAGCGTGTCGTGGACATGGGGCAGCGTCTCGATCGGGTGGCTCAGCATCTCGCGGCCGGCGGCCAGGATCTTTTCGATCACCGAGGCCGGCACTTGGCCCTCAGTCACCTCGATCGCGGTTTCGATCATCGACAAGGTGAAGCCCTTGATGCCGAAGCCGTAGGTACCGAGGTTGCGCTTCTCCGCGTCGAGCAGCCGGGCCATCAGGTGCTCCTGCTCGCCATGTTCGGCAAGCAGTTCGGCGAAGTGCTTCTCCGTCATGCGGAAGAATTGTTCATTCTGCCACAGCGTGTCGTCGGCATCGAATCCGATGGTGGATAGTTGGGTCGATTTGGAGGTCATGGCGATCATCTAGGTCAGAAATCGGCTCAAAACCAGCGGCTTGGCCGTAACAGTTTGCTGGAATCGCCTGCCAGCCCCCCTTTTCTTCCTTCACGCGGCACGGCTATACTCGGGAATCTGCAACCACAACCTGGTGATTGATGCCGCCTGCAAAGAAGGAAGTCCGTCCGACCACTCGGGGGGCTCGCGCCCGCACGCCCGCTTTTGTGAAAAACACACGTGGTGTTCGCAATTGGAAAGAAGCCTCCGAATGGCTGGAATGGCGGGGCATCGAAGACATAGAGTGCATCACGCCCGACCAGGCGGGCGTCGCTCGCGGCAAGATGATGCCGTCGTCCAAATTCACCTCCAACACCTCGCTGGCGCTGCCTTCGGCGGTGTTCATGATGACGATTTCGGGCGGTTATCCAGAAGACGGCAACGGTTTTGCCTATCCGGAAGATGACGGCGACCTGAAGCTGGTGCCCGATCTTTCGACGCTGAGCGTCGTGCCATGGGAAGACGATCCAACCGCGCAAGTGATCTGCGACCTCGCCCACCAGGACGGGCGCCAGGTCGAGTTTACGCCGCGCAATGTGCTCAAGCGCGTGGTCGCCGCTTATGACAAGCTTGGGCTGAAGCCGGTCGTTGCGCCTGAAATCGAATTCTACCTCGTTCGCAAGAATCCCGATCCCGACTATCCGCTGACACCGCCCGTCGGCCGCTCCGGCCGCCCGATCGGCGGAGGTGCTGGCTATTCCATCGCCGGCGTCAACGAATTCGACGAATTGATCGACGACATCTACCATTTCTCCGAGGCTCAGGGCCTGGAGATCGACACGCTGATCCACGAAGAAGGTGCCGGCCAGCTCGAGATCAATTTGCGCCATGGCGATCCGATTGAACTCGCCGACCAGGTGTTCCTGTTCAAGCGCACCATTCGCGAGGCGGCGCTGAAGCACGACATCTACGCCACCTTCATGGCCAAGCCGATCCAGGGACAGCCAGGTTCGGCGATGCACATCCACCAGTCGATCATCGACAAGAAGACCGGAAAAAACATCTTTTCCGCCGAAGACGGTTCGGAAACCGATGCCTTCTTCCACTTCATCGGCGGCATGCAGAAGCATGTGCCGAACGCCTTGGTGATGTTTGCGCCTTACGTGAACTCATATCGCCGGCTGACCCAGGCGGCCTCCGCCCCGGTCAATAACAAGTGGGGCTACGACAACCGCACCACCGCCTTCCGCGTGCCTCGCTCCGATCCCGGCGGCCGCCGTGTCGAAAACCGCATCCCATCGTCGGATGCCAACCCGTATCTGGCGTTGGCGGCCTCGCTTGCCTGTGGGCTGATCGGCCTCACCAGCAAGCTGCAGGCTGAGGCGCCGGTGCTGACCACGGCCAACGAGGACGAGATCGACCTGCCGCGCGGCCTGCTCGAAGCGGTCGACCTGTTTGAGGGCGACGAAGAGCTGACGTCGCTTTTGGGGCAGTCGTTTGCGACCACCTATGCGGCGATCAAACGGGCCGAGTTCGAGACCTTCATGGAGGTCATCAGCCCCTGGGAGCGGGAGTATCTGCTGCTGAATGTGTGAAGGGTAAGGCAGTAGGGGAATAGGGCAGTGAGGCAGTTGCGCGGCAGCGAGGGGGATCGAGCGTGGCGACCGAGATCAACTCGTATCAGGACCTTGTCGTCTGGCAGCAGGCAATGGAGTTGGCGACTGCGATCTACAGCTCGACCCGTACTTGGCCGAAGGAGGAGCTTTACGGGCTGACCAGCCAGGTCAGACGCGCTGCCGTCTCCGTTCCAGCCAACATCGCCGAGGGTTACGGTCGTGAAAACCGTGGCTCCTACCAGCAGTTCCTGAGGATTGCGCAAGGATCGCTCAAAGAAATGGAGACACACCTGCTCATTGCCGAGCGCGTTGGTATCACGACTCCCGAGGCAATTCGGCAGGCAATGACAACGAGCGAAAGCGTCGGCAAGCTGCTGCGATTGCTGATCCGAAAGCTATCGAACGAATAACCCTACTGCCCTACTGCCCTACTGCCCTACTGCCCTACTGAAAGCCCATCATGCCCTACCAATCCCCGATCTCTCCCGGCTTGTCGTGGTACGAAGACACCGCCGGACCGCGCCCAGAGTATCCAGCGCTCGACGGCGACAGGCAGGCCGACGTCGTCATCATCGGCGGCGGCTTCACCGGGCTTTCGGCGGCAGCGCATCTGGCAAAATCCGGCACAAATGTCGTGCTGATCGAGGCGCATCGCTTCGGCGATGGCGCATCGGGCCGCAATGGCGGCCAGCTTGGCACCGGCCAGCGCGCCTGGGCGGAAGAGCTGGAGGGCGAATATGGCTTCACCCGGGCAAAGGCACTGTTCGACCTCGCCGAGGAAGCCAAGGCGCATCTGTTCGACTTCGCCGCCACCCATGGCATCGATATCGACTACATGCCGGGGCAGATGTCGGTGGCGCACAAGCCGCGCTTTGTCGACGACTACAAAGCCCATGCCGAGATCATGGCGAGCCGCTTCAACTACCCGCATGTCAGGTTCATGGATGCGCGGGAGACCGCCGAGCGGCTGGGTTCGACGCACTACTATGGTGGCACGCGCGACACCGGCACCGGGCATATCCACCCGCTCAAACTGGTAATCGGCACGGCGCGAGTTGCTGCCGAAGCCGGCGCGCAGCTGTTCGAGAACACGCAGTCGACCGGCATTACCTCACAAGGCGGCAAGGTACGCGTGACAACGCCGCGCGGCACGATTACCGCGCAGAAATGCCTGATCGCCGTCAACGCCTATGGCGGCAATCTGGAACCGATAAGTGCGTCTCACATCATGCCGATCGGTTCGTTCATCGGCGCGACGGTGCCGCTAGGTGCGGAGTCCAAGGTGATCCCGGGCGGAGAGTCGGTCGACGATTCCCGCTTTGTGGTGCGCTATTTCCGCAAGTCCCCGGACGGCCGACTATTGTTCGGCGGACGTGAAATCTACGGCGTCAACGACCCAAAGGACATCCATATCCACATCCGCAAGCAGATCGCCGAGATTTACCCTACGCTCAAGGATGTGGAAATCACCCATGKCTGGGGCGGCTATGTCGGCATCACCATGCCGCGCAAACCTTTCGTGCGCGAGGTGATGCCCAATGTCATCTCGGTCGGCGGCTATTCCGGCCATGGCGTGATGTTGGCCAATTTCTTCGGCAAGCTCTATGCCGAGACGGTCGCCGGCAACCGCGACAGGCTCAAGCTGATCGAGGACCTGAAGATACCGCCCTTCCCCGGCGGCCGGCGTTTTCGCGCGCCACTGTTGTTTCTGGCGCTCAACTGGTTTGCGCTGCGCGATCGGATTTAGCCTCGGCTGCTTGCAGCCCGTCGACCAGCGGCAGTTGTAGTCTGAAGCGGGCACCGTGCCATGGACCCACCAGGATTTCGACGTTGCCGCTATGCAGTTTAGCGATTTCACGGGCAAGATTGAGCCCCAGGCCTGCGCCGGTGTTTCGGGGGCGCAGCCGATAAAACGGCTGGAAGACGCGTTCGTGTTCTTCGTAAGGGATGCCAGGACCCTCGTCGCGGATCTCTAGCCCGCCTTTGGCGTCCACCACCACCGATATGGTGCCCTCACCGCCGCCATGGTCGATGGCATTGCGCAAAAGATTGGTGACGGCCTGCTGTATCTGCGACGGCTGAATGTTGACCAGCACGCTCGAAGCTGCCGGCTCGAAGGAAAAATCATAGCCTGCCGCCAGCGCGAGCGGCGCGAAATCGGCGGCAATGTGGCGCGCGAACTCGACAAGATCGACGACCTCGCGGGCACCGGCGGAATGGTCGAGCACCTGCCGGTCGAGCAACTGTTGCGCCAGATGCGACAGACGCTCGATGTCTTTCAGAAGGCGCGCGCTTTCGGGGTCCTCGCGCAGCAGTTCGGCGCGGGTGCGGAGGATGGCAATCGGCGTGCGCAATTCATGTGCCGCATCGGTGAGGAAGCGGTTGCGCTGGTCATAGCCCTCGCCCAGTCGCGACAGCGCATTGTTGAAGGCCTGGACCAGCGGCGCGACCTCGGTCGGCACCTGTTCGGTTGGAAGCTGGACAGCGCGGTTTTCGATGTCGATGCGCCCCGCCTGGCTGGCAGTTGCGATAAGACCGGCCAGCGAGCGTCGCACCACAGCTGGCGTGGCGACCAGGGTCGTCCCTCCCATCACGACAAAGAATGGAAGAAGGATCACGATGATGATCAAGGCAACGATCGGGCCGATCTTCAGCCACGCTATTTGGCCATCGACATCGCGCGTTCCATCGATGCTCAATTGGAAGGTCACATCAACGCCGTCCATGTCCGTACGCGAGTACATCGTCGACGTCAGGATCCGAACCGGACCGGCGGCGGTTTCGCGATTGGCCATCTTCGCATCCGGCCGGACATCATAGATCGGAAACCGCAACAGCACGTTGTCGATTCCCCACGGCAACCCGATATTTTCGTCGTTATAGACAGCCGGGATCTGCCCTTCCTTCAGGGTCTTGCCCGCCTTGTCGCGAACGATCAGCCACAATTTCGGGTAATTTTCTCGCGCCGCGCGCAGTTCCTCCGTATCGAGCAGGACAATGTTGCCGTTTACATCCCTGTTTACAGCACCTGCGACAGCCTCCACCGCGGTTTCGTTATCAGTGAGCAGCCGCGGCTCGAGCAGGAAGAGAACCAGCCAGATAAGACCGACAAAGGCGAACAAAGTCGCAGCCTGAAGCAGGATCAGCCTGCGCACGAGCTGCCATTGCAGCGAACGTGGGCCGGCTTTCTTCATGCCACGGCACGCAAGAGGTAGCCGAGGTTGCGGATGGCCCGGATTTCGACGCCGGCAGCGACATCGTCGAGCTTGCGGCGCAGGCGCGAGACATGGGAATCGAGCGCATTGGAGCCGATCTCGTCGCCCATGGCATAKACCGACTCTTCGAGCGTCGCGCGCAGGACGGTTCGGCCGGGCCGGCGGAGAAGTGCCTCCAGCGCCAGTTGCTCGCGCCGCAAAAGCTCCAGCGGCTTGTCGCCGACGGAAGCTTCGCGATGGTGGAAATCGTAGGTGAGACGGCCAATCACCGTCTGCTCGGCCTTCAAAGCAATAGGACGCCGGTGCAGCGCACGAAGCCGCGCCATAAGCTCTTCCATGGCAAACGGCTTGACCAGATAGTCGTCGGCACCGGCATCGAGCCCGGCGACGCGGTCGTTGATGCCGCTGAGCGCAGTCAGGATCAGGATCGGTGCATCGACACGCAGCGCCCGCAGCTTCGGGATCAGATCGAGCCCCTCGCCATCAGATACACGGCGATCGAGCACCACCGCGTCATAGGGCCCGAACTCGGCCGCAGCCTCGGCATCGGCAAGCGTCGCGACATGATCGACGATCACATTGCGGCGCGCGAGCGCTGACTTCAGCACCGAGGCCATCTCCGGCTCGTCCTCGAGCAGCAAAATGCGCATGAGCGGTTCCTTCAAAAGGACCAGGGATTGACTATCGCGACACCGGCCGGCGCGACTTGCATAACATCGACACGCCTAAAGGCCGACTGGGTCACTCGCATTCAAGCTTGGGCTTGCGGAAATTGGTGATGTACCAACGGCCGTCCGACATGCTGGCGTAGAATGTGTAGAAGCATTCCTGCTCCTGGACATAACCTGGCGTCGTCATCTCCTCGTACCGCGTGCCGCGCCTGGTGCCCCTGATTTCGCCGCTCGTCGAACCCGGCACGACATTCGTCGATATTTTCCGCCATTGATAGGCGCGTTGGCCACGGCCCAGCTCGAGCACGGCAACCGGCGGTCCGTAGTCGATGATGACCGATTCAAGCGGCTGGCCAACATAGTTCTTCATGATGTCCGACTGGCAGCCGGCGAGAAAAACCGTCGCAGCGGCGACGAAAACGCCGACAGCGCGGCAGGCATTGGTGAAAGACATGTCTGATCCCAATTCTGGACGATATGCCCGCAGCTACGCCGCCAAGATTGCACTTACATTGCAGGCCTTGGCGGAGGATCGATCCGGAGGCTTGCCGCCACGATTTCCGGGAACCTTTTTGGGAAAGCCGCATCCAATGGTTCGAAGCCGCCGCGCGATGCGGGGCGTTCACAGGGAGATGCTCCAATGAAAATGGTTTCCGCCGCACTCGCTCTCATGCTCGCCGGTGCCTTGCCCGCGCTCGCCCAGGACGTGGCGAAGGCCCCACCCCCAGGCGCGTTCAAAGCCGTCAGCAGCCTGGTCAAGCTGCCGGACTTCTTGCCCGGCATGGGCCAGCTCTTCGTTGATCCGGCAACCCTGCCGGCCGGCCCGTTCCTCGCCTACGACCATGATGGCAAGCTGGTCAGCACCATCTACATGCTGCCGATCAAGGACCTCAATCCGAACAAGCGCTTCGACGACCTCGCCTCGCCCGGCGGCAATGTCGACCATGTCAGCGTCTACTACAATGCCGGCCATCCCGGGGTAGAGGAGCCGCATGTCCATGTCGTGCTGTGGCATGTGGCCAAGGCTGACGAGGCGCGGGTGGCGAAATGATCGCCACGCGCCGACAGATGATCGGAGCCGGCGGGGGATTTTTCCTCGCCGCGCTCCTCTCCAGGCTGGCTTTCTCCGCAAGCAACGACATCGTTGATGTCGAAATGCATGGCAAGGACGATGGCGCGCATGTCTGGTTCGACCCTGCCGGCATACATATCGAGCCGGGGCAGACTGTGCGCTGGACAAATCGCGACCCGGGCAACTCTCACACGGTGACGTCTTATCACCCTGACGTCTTCGACCGACCGTTGCGCATCCCGGCAAACGCCAAGCCGTGGAATTCCGACTATCTGCTGCCGGGCCAGTCCTTCTCGGTGACGCTGACCGTGCCGGGGGTGTATGACTATTACTGCGTGCCGCATGAGCACGCCGGCATGGTCGGACGCTTCGTGGTCGGCACGCCGCAGCCGGTGGCGCCCAGTGCAGCGGACCCCTCGCTCACGCCGCTGCCCGATGTGGCACTGAACGGGTTTCCGCCTGTCGACGAGATCATCGCCAAGGGCATCGTCCGCCGGGTCTGAACGGCAAAGGGAGGCGACAGCATGCAGCTGGCAAACTTGCGGCAACAGGTCGATCTCGACGGGCGCCGCGACGAGGAACTGGTGGCACTCGCGCGCCAAGGCGGCGAGAACGCCATCCGCGCGCTCATCAAACGCAACAACCAGCGGCTCTTTCGGGTCGCCCGCGCCGTCATGCGCAATGACGCGGAGGCCGAGGACGTAGTGCAGGAAGCCTATGTCAGGGCCTTCACCCGGCTCGACAGCTTCAAGGGCGATGCGATGTTTTCGACATGGCTCACGAAGATCGCTCTCAACGAGGCGCTCACGCGCATCCGCAGGCTGCGACCTGTGGCCGAACTGGACGAACTGGATATCGCGGCCAACGGAGGCCAGGTGATCATGTTTCCGACATCGCTGACACCACCAGGTGCAGATGCCGAGCTGGCTCGCGGGCAAGTCCGCGCTCTGCTTGAACAGGCGATCGACGAGCTGCCGGCTGCCTTTCGCATCGTCTTCATCTTGCGCGACGTCGAGGAGATGAGCATAGACGAGACCGCGACTCAGCTCGCGCTCAAGCCGGAGACGGTCAAGACGCGGCTGCACCGCGCCCGCAAATTAATGCGGGCGGCTATTGAAAAACGCCTGTCGAGCGGCTTTGCCGAGCTTTTCCCGTTCAACGGCGCGCGCTGCGAACGCATGGCCGATCAGGTGGTCGAGCGACTGCGCGGGCTAGAACGCCCGGTCACATCTTCCTGACGATGACGCTGCCTGCGGAGTAGCCTGCGCCGAAGGAACAGATCACGCCCAGGCTGCCCGAAGGCAGGTCGTCGGAGAATTTCGAAAACGCAATGATCGAACCGGCCGACGAAGTGTTTGCATAATCCTGCAGCACGTTGGGCTGCTCATCGCGCGTCGCGTCGTGGCCCAGGACCCGCGAACCGATCAGGTCGTTCATGGCCTTGTTGGCCTGGTGCAGCCACAGCCGCGACAGGCTGGCCGGCTCGATGCCTTGGTCGGCGAGATGGCTGAGCATCAGTTCGGCGACCATCGGCACCACCTGCTTGAAGACCTTGCGGCCTTCCTGGTGGAACTGCATATCGCGGCGGTCGGCCATGTGGCCTTCACGGGTGCGGCGAAGGAAGCCGTTGTTGTTGCGAATGTTGTTGGAGAATTCGGTGAGGCAGCGTGTCGACACGACCTCATAGAGGTTTTCCGCCTTGGCCTCGTCGGCGCGTTGCAAAACGACCGCCGTGCAGACATCGCCGAAAATGAAGTGGCAGTCGCGGTCGCGCCATTCCTGGTGGCCGGACGTGATCTCGGGATTGACCATCAGGATCGCGCGGGCGGAGCCGGTGCGGATCATATCAGTGGCAAGCTGGATGCCGAAGGTCGCCGAGGAGCATGCAACGTTCATGTCGAAGGCAAAGCCCTTGATGCCGAGCGCCTGCTGCACCTCGATGGCAATCGCCGGATATGCGCGCTCATGGTTGGAGGCGGCACATATGACGGCGTCGATGTCGGCAGCGGTCAGCCCCGCCTTCTTCATCGCCTTGTCGGCGGCCTTGACCGAAATCTCGGCCATCAGCGAGAGCTCGTCCTCGGCGCGCTCGGGCAGCACCGGATGCATGATGCCTGGATCGAGGATGCCGAATTTGGAGATGACATGGCGCCGCTCGATGCCGGACGCCTTGACGATGAACTCTTCCGACGACATCGCCATCGGCGCGCGCTCGCCGGCCTCGATGGCGTCGGCGTGCAGCTTGTTCTGGCGGTGGGCATATTCATTGTAGGAGGCCACCAACTCGGCGTTGGTGATGACTTCCTCCGGCGTGAAGATGCCGGTACCGCTGATCGCAACCCTGTGCATGGCGTTTCCTGCTGGTTTTGAGCCATTGGAATAGGGTTCCGGCATCGCCGGTCAAGCGTAAACGCCACGATTCAGGCTCGAAAAGGCGGTTACCTCAGGGAATAATCGCCTAAATACAGCGGCCGCCGTCCACTTCCATCGCCACGCCGGTGATCAGTGAAGCTTCGTCGGAGACGAGGAACAGAGCCGCGTTGGCGATGTCGAGCGGCGTCGAGAAACGGCCGAGCGGGATCGAGGCTTTGAACCTCTCGCGGATTTCGGGCGTGTCCTTGCCCATGAATTTTTCCAGCATGCCGGTTTCGCCGGCCACCGGGCAGAGACAGTTGACGCGGATGTTCTTCGGCGCCAGTTCGACCGCCATCGACTTGGTGGCCGTGATCGCCCAGCCTTTCGAGGCATTGTACCAGGTCAGACCTGGGCGCGGCCTGAGGCCTGCGGTCGACGCCGTGGTCAGGATCGACCCACCACCTTGGCGCTCCATGATCGGCACCACGGCGCGCGCCGCATGATAGATCGCCTTCATGTTGACGGCGGTGATGAGGTCGAAAATATCCTCCTCGACATCGACGAGGTCGCCGTTGCGATGGGTGTAGCCGGCATTGTTGACCATGATGTCGATGCGACCGAAAGCACTCTTGGCGGCATAGACAAGTTCGTCGAACTCGGAACGCAACGACACATCGGTGGTGACCGCAATCGCGTCCTTGCCGATCTCGGCAACGACACGCTCGGCTTCCCTGGCATTCAGGTCGGCGACGACCACCTTGGCGCCCTCCTCGGCAAAGCGCTTGGCCATGCCCTCGCCGAAACCGGCCGCAGCCCCGGTGATGATCGCTACCTTATCCTTGAGACGCATCGTCTTTCCGCCCTGTCGATTTTCTTCCTGATCGATCTAGCCGCCGCCACAGTTGACCGCAATGCTCGACGCAAGGCAGAGCAGCTGATGTATCGGGCCAGCGGCTTGTGCTTGGATTTCCAAACGCCGAGGCCCTATGTTGGGCTGGTGCGACCGCCACGTCGAAAACGAAACTGTGACACCTAGGCACTGGCGTTTTTAAATCGATTAGCATATATCGGGCGGCGACATCGCGACCGTCTTGGAAACGGATAGAAAATGACCAGCCAGATCATCCCCGTCGATCCCTTCGACTTCATCATTTTCGGGGGCACCGGCGATCTGTCGGAACGCAAATTGCTGCCGGCGCTGTATCATCGCCAGCGGGACCACCAGTTTTCCGAGCCGACGCGCATCATCGGCGCCTCGCGCACCAAGATGGACGACAAGGAATTCCGCGCTTTCGCCAAGAAGGCGATCTCGGATCACGTCAAACCGGAATATATCGAAGAAGCTGAGCTCAAGACCTTTCTCGACCGGCTGAGCTACGTCGCGATCGACGCCAAGTCAGGTGATGGCTTTGCCGAGTTGAAGAAGTCGGTGGCCGACAGCAAGCGCATCCGGGTCTTCTACCTCGCCGTGGCACCCAGCCTGTTCGGCGACATCTCCGACCATCTCAAGGAACACAAGCTCGTCACCCCGGATTCGCGCATTGTCGTGGAGAAGCCGATCGGCCGGGACCTTGAGTCGGCCAAGGCGCTCAACGACATCATCGGCGACGATTTTGGCGAGCACCAGATTTTCCGCATCGACCACTATCTCGGCAAGGAGACGGTGCAGAACCTGATGGCACTGCGTTTTGCCAATGCGCTCTACGAGCCGCTGTGGAACTCGGCCAATATCGACCATGTCCAGATCACCGTCGCCGAGACCGTCGGCCTCGAGGACCGCGTCACCTATTACGACAAGGCAGGTGCGCTGCGCGACATGGTGCAGAACCACATGCTGCAGCTGCTCTGCCTCGTTGCCATGGAGGCACCGGCCTCGATGGAGGCGAATGCGGTACGCGACGAAAAGCTCAAGGTTTTGAACGCGCTGAAGCGCATCAATGGCAATGAAGCTCCAAAGCACACCGTGCGCGGACAGTACCGTGCCGGAGCTTCCGCTGGCGGACCGGTCAAGGGTTACATCGAAGAACTCGGTGCCGAGAGCACCACCGAGACCTTCGTTGCCATCAAGGCCGAGATCGCCAACTGGCGCTGGGCCGGCGTGCCTTTCTACCTGCGGACCGGCAAGCGGCTGGCCTCGCGCGTCTCGGAGATCGTCATCGAATTCCGGCCGATCCCCCATTCGATCTTCGACGAAAGTGCCGGTCCGATCTTCAACAACCAGCTGGTCATTCGCCTGCAGCCCGACGAAGGCGTCAAGCAGTTCATCATGATCAAGGATCCGGGTCCGGGAGGCATGCGCTTGCGCCAGATTCCACTCGACATGAGTTTCGCCCAGTCCTTCGACGGACGCGCGCCCGATGCCTATGAACGGCTGATCATGGATGTGGTGCGCGGCAACCAGACGCTGTTCATGCGCCGCGACGAGGTCGAGGCGGCATGGAAATGGATCGATCCGATCCAGCACGCCTGGGAAGCCAGCCGCCAGGAAGCCCAAGGCTACACCGCCGGCACCTGGGGCCCATCGGCGTCGATCGCCTTGATCGAACGCGACGGCCGCACCTGGCACGAAAGCAATTGAGCACCATGGCCCTGGCCCGCTGGAACGAGTTTGCAACGAGCGATGAACTGGCGGCAGCACTTGCCGCCAAGGTCGCCGACGTGCTGCGGGCAGCGATTGCACGACAAGGCGAGGCGTTCCTCGCCGTGTCAGGCGGCACCACGCCAGGCCGCTTCATGGCAGCGCTGTCGCGGGAAGAACTCGACTGGAGCAAGGTCATCGTGACGCTTGTCGACGAGCGTTTCGTTCCCGAGACCTCTGCGCGTTCCAACGCGTCGCTGGCCAAAGCGAACCTGCTGCAGAACAATGCCGCTGCCGCGCGATTCGCGCCGCTCTATCATGAGGCTGCTACGGTCGAAGACGCTGCGGCGATGGCCGATGCCGAAATCCGCGCCCTGCCCTGGCCGCTCGATGCCGCGATCCTGGGCATGGGCGGCGATGGCCACACAGCCTCGTTTTTCCCCGACGCACAAGGGCTCGATGCCCTACTCGACCCGACTTCGGCGCGCATCGTCATGCCGGTGCATGCCGCAAGCGCGGGCGAGCCGCGCCTGACACTGACACTTCCCGCACTGGTCGGCGCCGGGCTGCTGGTCGTGCACATCGAAGGTGCTGAAAAGCGTTCCGTGCTCGATGCCGCCATGGCGGCGGAAACGGCTCTGCCGATCCGCACCGTGCTCGACCGGGCACCGCGCGCCGCCGAGATTTATTGGGCGCCCTGAGCGGACGTCCATTGCCCGATGCCCCTCCCAAGCTTTGGGCGCCGAGTTGAAAGGACTAAGGCCATGACCGCCAGGAACGACATCCAAGCCATCACCGAGCGTATCCGCGAGCGCTCGAAGGTCAGCCGCGAGATCTATCTCGGCCGCCTCGCCGAGGCGGCTGGGAAGACGGCCAACCGTGCCGTGCTATCCTGCGGCAACCTCGCCCATGGCTTTGCAGTGTGCAGCCCCTCGGAAAAAGTGGCGCTCGGCGGCGACAAGGTCGCCAATATCGGCATCATCACCTCCTACAACGACATGCTGTCGGCGCATCAGCCATTCGAAACTTTCCCGCAGCTGATCAAGGATGCGGCGCGCGAAGCCGGTGGCATTGCCCAGGTCGCGGGCGGCGTGCCGGCGATGTGCGATGGCGTCACGCAGGGACAGCCAGGCATGGAGCTGTCGTTGTTTTCGCGCGACGTGATCGCCATGGCGGCAGCCGTCGGCCTCAGCCACAATATGTTCGATGCGGCGGTCTATCTCGGCGTCTGCGACAAGATCGTGCCGGGGCTGGTGATCGCGGCACTGACCTTCGGCCATCTGCCGGCGATCTTCATTCCCGCCGGGCCGATGACGACTGGCCTGCCGAATGACGAAAAGGCCAGGATCAGGCAGCTCTATGCCGAGGGCAAGGTCGGCCGCGCCGAACTTCTCGAAGCGGAGTCGAAATCCTATCACGGGCCGGGCACCTGCACCTTCTACGGCACGGCGAACTCCAACCAGATGCTGATGGAGATCATGGGCCTGCACACGCCGGGCGCTTCCTTCGTCAATCCGGGCACGCCGCTGCGCGAGGCGCTGACGCGCGAAGCCGCCAAGCGCGCGCTGGCGATCACCGCACTCGGCAATGAATACATTCCCGCCGGGCGCATGATCGACGAGCGCTCGGTGGTCAACGGCGTCGTTGGCCTGCACGCCACCGGCGGCTCGACCAACCACACCATCCACCTGATTGCCATGGCGGCTGCCGCCGGCATCCGGCTGACCTGGCAGGACATTTCGGACCTGTCGGACGCGGTTCCGCTGCTGGCGCGGGTCTATCCGAACGGCCTTGCCGACGTGAACCACTTCCAGGCAGCGGGCGGCATGGGCTTCCTGATCCGCGAACTGCTCGACGTCGGCCTGTTGCATGAAGACGTGCAGACGGTGTGGGGCGAAGGGCTGCGCCCCTATGCGGTCGAAGCCAAGCTCGGCGCCGACGGTTCGGTTGTGCGCGAGGCAGCTCCCAAGCTGAGCGGCGACGAAAAGGTGCTGGCGCCGGCATCCAAGGCGTTCCAACCGCACGGCGGGCTCAAGGTGCTTGGCGGCAATCTTGGCCATGCCATCATCAAGACCTCGGCAGTGAAGCCAGAACGCCGCATCATCAAAGCACCGGCTTTGGTGTTCGACAGCCAGCAGGGTCTCAACGATGCCTTCAAGGCCGGACTGCTCGACCGCGATTTCGTCGCGATCATCCGCTTCCAGGGACCGAAAGCCAACGGCATGCCGGAACTGCACAAGCTGACCACAGTGCTCGGCATCCTGCAGGACCGCGGCCACAAGGTGGCACTGGTCACCGACGGGCGCATGTCTGGCGCATCCGGCAAGGTGCCTGCGGCCATCCACGTCACGCCCGAAGCGCTTGAAGGCGGGCCGATCGGCCGCGTCCATGACGGCGACATCGTCCGGCTCGACGCCGAGGAAGGCACGCTCGAAGTACTGGTTCCGGCCGGCGACCTGGCATTGCGTCCGGCCCCGGTTTGCGACCTCTCCGGCAACGAATACGGCTTCGGTCGCGAGCTGTTTGCCGGCTTCCGCCAGATGGCCGGCCGCGCCGACCACGGCGCGAGCGTGTTCGGGACGGCCTGAAGGTACGGCAGAAGCTCAAGCATAACGTGCAGCTTTTGCGCTACTTCTCCGCCGTGCAAGAGAACACCGGCGGAGCATCTTCGCCCTTGGTCAGGTCGTAGAAGTCGGCGTTGTCGCCCTTGGTCCACCAGACATATTGCTGGCCAGCGTATCTGGCGCCGGAACCGCTGAGTACTGTCACCGCAATGACCGTCTCGTCGCCGAGACCGAGCACGACCAGCGAGTTGTTCGCCGTGTTGATGTATTCGGCCTTCACTTCGCGTTTGCCGCATCTGTAGGTTACGGCCTGACGCTCGACCGCCGCATCGCCGGGCAAGTCGATGGTGACGGTCGAGGCCGTCGCGCCGCTCAGAGCAGATGCCAGCAAGATTGCCGTCAAAATCGAACGCATATGGGCCTCCATCCAAGCCGAAATCTTAAAACCGAATAGCATGCGGCGACAGCTTGCCGAAGCTTGTGGGCCTCGGCAAGCTGGCGGCGTTTAAGCGGCGCCCGCCACATCGGTGAAAAAGTCCTCCGGCCCCTCGACCTCGACCAGTCGCTTTTTCTCGATCTGCCAGAACCGGTTGGCGACGGCGCGCACGAAGCTGCGGTCATGCGACACCAGCAGGCAGCTCGCCTCGTGCTTCAACAGTTCGGTTTCCAGTGCTTCTTGCCCGTCGATATCGAGATGGTTGGTCGGCTCGTCGAGCAGATAGAAGTTCGGGTTGGTCAGCCTGAGCACCAGCATGCCGAGGCGCGCCTTCTGCCCGCCCGAAAGCCGGCCGATCTGGCTTGCCTGCATATCGATTCCCATGCCGGCACCGGCCAGCAAGGTGCGGGCGCGCTGTTCACCTAGCTCGAAGCGACGCGTAAGCACGCCGAGCGGCGTGTCGCGGTCTTCGAGATCGGACAGGCCCTGATCGCCATAGCCAAGCACCAGAGACGGCGTCGCCTTGACGGCATCGCCGGCGTTTTCCGGCGCGCCGATTGCTTGCCTGACCATGTTGACGAGCCGCGTCTTGCCGGTGCCATTGCGGCCCAGCAAAACGACGCGGTCGCCCTGGCGCAGCCATAGCCTGCCAGTCCTGAACAACAGCGTTCCGTCGGGCGTGGTGACAGGCGCATCGTCGAGCGTGACCAGCACCTTGGCATGCGTGCCGCGATTGGCCAGCTTGATGGCGCCCGCCGAGCGCTCCAGGTGCGCGGGCCTGGCAGCATCCTCCAGCTTTTCGGCCCTTTCCTTCAGCTGCTTGGTTTTCACCACCAGAAGGTCGCTGCCCGAATTGATGCCGATATTGTTGAGCTTGGCTGCCTGCCGCCGCAACTGCTGCGCCGTTTTCATATCCTTCTGGAACCGACGCTCGTCGGAGGCATCGATTTCATCGAGTGCAGCCCGTGCCCTGGAGTAAGGTAGCGAGAAGACCTGCGAGTTTTCCGGGCGCAGGAACAGCGTCTTGTTGGTCACGGCATCGAAGAAGGCCCGGTCGTGACTGCAAATGATGACTGGCACATCGCGCGGCAGCGCGTTCAGCCAGTCTTCGAGCTGGCTGATCCGGGCAAGATCGAGGTGGTTTGTCGGCTCGTCGAGCAACAGCACGTCGGGCTCGGTCACCCAGACGCGGGCAAGCATCGCCAGCCGCTGCCAGCCGCCGCTCAGCTGCGACAGCGGACGTTCGCGCATCGCTTCGGGCACATCGAGCGAGTCGAGCACGATGTCGACGCGCCAGCTTTCGCTCTCGGCCTGATCCAGCGGCAGTGCGCCAAGGACCGCCTCGAAAAACGTCGCGGCGTTCAGGCTGGCCGGCACGTCCTGCTCGACATGGCCGACGCGCAGACCGCGCGCGCGGGTGATGTCACCCGATGTCGGTTCGAAGCCGCCTGATATGGAACGCAAAAGCGTGGATTTGCCGCGGCCATTGGCGGCGACGATGCCGAGGCGGTCGCCCGGCTCGATGGAAAGGTTGAGATTGGAAAAAAGCGGTGCGCCAAGGGTTACGCCAAGCGACCTCAGATTGATCAATGCCATAGTCGTTCTCTGGTCTGTCCGGACCGTCATCCCGCATCCGGTCAAAGGATGCATCTGGGGAGGCTAGGCCCGGTGGATTGTCACTGTGCAGGCGCGAACTCAAAGGCTCAGCGCTGCATCACCACGAAGGGCAGACCAAAAAGAGATACGCTTTGGCGATCGTCTGTGGTCAGCCCTGCAAACTTGTATGCAGGGCGTGGACGGGGCCGCGCTGACGATGGTGACGAAAAAACGTGTACACGCAGCCCTCCTTTGTTTGTTGACGCGTTGCGCGACCTAAATAGCCGCGCTCGCTGCAAGTTGCAATCCTACTGGATGGTCACTTCGCTGCGCTCGCCGGCATGGACGGTGGCCGTACCTTCCTTCTTGCCACCATTGGCCTCGCGGTCGACTTCCACGACATAGTCGCCGGCAGGCAAGGTCACCTGGTGCTTCTCGTCGTAGCCCACGCCGAAATCCTTGCGCTCACCCTGGATGTCCTTCTTGGCCGAAAACACCTTGATCGTCTTGGCGCCAGGCGCGCTGACCGCCAGAACACCGGCGTCGAGAACCGCCGTCACGTCGCCACGCTCGCCGACCTTCACGTTGAAGGGCTGCTCGACCTCGGCCTGGTCCATCCTCACGATAGCGACATAGTTGCCAGCGGAGAGATCGAACTTGGCGTCGGAGCCAAAGGCATAGGTCACCTGCTCGCGAGTGCCGTCGATCTTTTTCCTGGCCTTGTAGATCTTCACGTCGAGGCCCGACGCGTCGACCTTCTCGCCACCCTCAGCATAGATAGCATTGACCAGCACATGGCCGACGCCGACCACAACATCCTTTTCGAGGGCCTGGCCGGCGGCAAGCTGGATTGTCTCGCTCGTTTCGCCTTCGCCGATCTTGACCGTCAGCTTCTGCGCGCCGGCGGGCAACACGATCCTGGTCTGACCATAGTTGGTGGCAGGGCCAGTGCCGCCGGGATATTCGATGACGACGGTTGCGCCATCATTGACCTCAGCACCTTCACTCGGGCGCGGGCGGACTATCAGCGTGCCGGCGTTGAGGACATAAAGCGGCTTGTAGACTTGGCCGGCCTCGACCTTGAGCGGCTGCTCGACTGCTGCCTCGCCAAGTATGGCACGGACAATGTAGTCGCCGGCTTCCAGCGAACCCTTGTAGTTGTTGTATTCGGTGGTGAGGCGCTCGCCCTTGGTGCCATCGGCATTGGCCTTGTAGATTTCCCAAGCGTTGCCGGCATCGCTGAGCGGTTCACCACCTGCAGCCATCGTCACTTCGGGTACGAAATTGAATTCGGGCTTGGCCGGTTCGGGTGCCGGAGTTGAGGCCGGCGCGGGCGCAGGTGCTGCAACCGTCTGTACCAGCGCCTCCTCCAGCGCCTTGGCGTCGGAGGCCTGGATGTATTTGCCGCCGGTATTTTCGGCGAGGCACGCGACCTGCCGGCCCTCTTCCGCCGTCAGGCCGAAACCGACGACGTGAGCGGTGAAGTCGACGCCCGATTGCTTTAGCTCCTTGCCGAGCGCGCATGGATCGGCGCTGCAGGTCTCGAGCCCGTCGGTGATGAGGATGACGGTTGCCTTCTCCTCGGTGTATTTCAGATCTTCGGCGGCCTGCTTGACGGCGGCGGAAAGCGGCGTCTTGCCTAGGAACTTCATGCTGTCTGCGGCTGCGGTGATGGCGCTCGCCGAACCGGCGGCCGGCGGCACGACAAGCTCGATGTCGGTGCAGCTGCCCTTTTCGCGGTGACCATAGGCCATCAGGCCAAGCTCTGTGTCGGCGGGCACCGTCTTCAGCACCGTGCGCAGCGCCTCGCGCGCGATCTCCAGCTTGGGCTTGCCGTCAATCTGGCCCCACATCGAGCCCGAGGCGTCGAGCACGATGATGGTCCGGTCGGCGGCATGCGCAGCTGCCATTGCCGACAGCATGAGGGCAGACGCCAGGATGCCTCGTGTAAACGCCTTCATGCCGTCCCTCGCCGATTCAGGTTGATGCCAGCGAGGCTAAACAAGGGGCCTCGGACTGACAACCCTGGGACCGATCAATAGGTGGTGCGGCGCTCTTCGCTTGGCGGGCGGCCAAACTGGAGCCGGTAGCTCTGGGCGAAATAGGAGTGCGAGGTGAAACCGGTGGCGATCGCCACGTCGAGGATGGGCATGTTGGTCTGGCGCAGAAGCTCGCGGGCGCGCTCGAGCCTGAGACGCATGTAGTAGCGCCCGGGCGTGACGTTGAGATGGCGCAGGAACAGCCGCTCGACCTGGCGGACGGACAGGCCTGCGGTCTTGGCGAGCTGCACCGCCGACAGCGGCTCATCGAGATGGTCTGCCATCAGCTCGACGATGCGCTTGAGCTTGTCGGACTTGCCGGTCAGATCACGCTCCGGTCCGACGCGCTGGCGGTCGCCGGCCGAACGGATACGCTCGTGCTGGAACTGATTGGCGACTTCATTGGCGAGATTGGTGCCGAAATCGCGGCGGATGATTTCGAGCATCAGGTCGATCGAGGTGGTCACGCCGGCGCAGGTGTAGCGCTTGCGGTCGATCTCAAAGACATTGTTGGTGCACTCGATATCGGGGAATTTCTCCATGAAACCGGCACGGTTTTCCCAGTGGATAGTGCAGCGGTAGCCGTCGAGCTGGCCGGCTTCGGCGAGCAGGTACGAGCCGACCGAAAGCGCTCCGAGTGCTGCCCCGCGCCGCCCCCAGGATCGGAGCGCGCCGAGCACCTTGCTCTTGCCGGGAAACTCGGTGGCGACACCGACGCAGACGAACATGATGTCGACCGCCGGCACATCGGCGACTGAATAATCGACCTTGAGCGGCAGGCCATTGGAGGCGATCACCGCCTCGCCATCGGCCGAAACAGTGGTCCAGCCATAGACGTCGCGACCGAGCAACCGGTTGGCCGACCGACAGGTGTCGATGGCGGCAACGAGCGAGAACATCGAAAATTTGTCGACCAGCAGGAATGCGAACTGGCGACCTTCGGGGTGAGGCTCTGACATCGAAGCCAAATCTACAGAAAGCGCAGACTTGGGCAAGGAAGCGGCGCCGGTTTCAACAACGCCGCTTTCACTCAGAACCCMCGATATTCGAGGCCGGCGTGGCGATAGGCCGACACCAGCGTATTGGCCATCAGCATGGCGATGGTCATCGGGCCGACGCCGCCAGGCACCGGCGTGATGGCGCCGGCGTTCTTGGCGGCCGAGGCAAACTCGACGTCCCCCACAAGGCGCCACTTGCCTTCGCCTTTTTCAGGCGCCGGAATGCGATTGATGCCGACGTCGATGACAGTCGCACCCGACTTAACCCAGTCGCCCTTGACCATTTCGGGCCGACCGACAGCAGCGACGAGAATATCGGCGGTGCGGCAGAGCGCCGGCAGATCCTTGGTGCGGCTATGGGCTATGGTGACCGTCGCATTAGCGGCAAGCAGGAGATTGGCCATCGGCTTGCCAACGATGTTGGAGCGGCCGACAACGACAGCGTTGAGTCCCGAAAGGTCCTTGCCGTGCTTGCGCTCGATCAGCAGCATCGAGCCAAACGGCGTGCAAGGCACCAGCGCCGTGTCGAGTTCGCCGGTGGCGAGCTTGCCGACATTGATGAAATGGAAGCCGTCGACATCCTTGTCCGGCGCGATCGTCTGGATGATCTTGCCGGCATCGATGTGGCCGGGCAGCGGCAGCTGCACAAGAATGCCGTGGATATCAGGATCGGCATTGAGTGCTTCGACCAGGGCCACCAGTTCGGCTTCCGAGGTTTCGGCGGCAAGCGTGTGCTGGACCGAATGGAAACCGCATTCCTTGGCGGTGCGCGACTTGTTGGCGACATAGACCTGGCTGGCCGGATCCTGGCCAACGATGACCACGGCGAGCCCCGGCTTCACGCCATGCTCGGCAAGTGTGGCCGCCGACTTCTTGACGCCTTCGACGACCTCGGCTGCGACACTCTTCCCGTCAATGATCTCAGCCATGGCTCACTCCGTCTGCTGCATCGTTCGAGGCGGCATTGTCATCAAATTTCCGACCAGCAACCTCGCCATTGCGGCGTCCGGTGCCGTAAACTCGAAACCGCCCGGGAGAATTTCAGAAGTAGCGGCGCGTGCGCCGCTCCCTGAGTTGGTTCAACTCCTTACGAACCTCGCGCAGGCTCTCGCTGATCTCGTCGATCTGGTTTTGCGCTGCCGGCGGCTCGGCACGCGGAACCTGAGGCGCGGGGGCTGCCTGCTGCGGCACGGGCGACCATGGATAATGGCCAGCCGACTGCGGCTTATATGCGGGTGGATAAGGATACGGCGCGGCGTAACCTGGAGCTGTTACAGCAGGTCCGTAGCCTGCTTGAGGCGGCAGTTTTGGACCATAGCCTGCCTGCGGATAGGGCGGATAGGGCGACGCGAAACCAACCTCACCGGCCGGCGGCTGCATCAGTGGCCCTGACATAGGTTGATCGACAACGGGATGCTCACGCGCGCTGGCGACTACCAATGACGGAGTTGTCCTGGCCTCTGGCCTCGGTGCCGTGCCCCGCGCGTCCGGCTCGCTTCCAGTCGTCTCCTCGGGCCTGCGGCGCGACACCGGCTTGGCGCGAGCACGGCGGTTGGCGGTATCGCGCAGGCTTTCGAGCGCGCCACGCAARGCACCGATGCCCACGCCCGATGCAAAACCAAGCAGCATGCCGGCGATCGAGATCATGGCACGCGACGGCCCGGTCGATTGAAGCGGCGGCGAAGCAGTCGAAATGACGGTCACATTGGCCGAGTTGATGTCCCTTTGCTCGCCCGTTTCACGCGCCCTGAGCAGGAACGCCTCGTAGACGGCGCGCTTGGCGGTGACGTCGCGTTCGAGCTCGCGCAGCGTGACAAGCTCATCGCCGACGCTGCCCTGGCGCACCTTCAATTGGGCGAGCCGGGCGGCGAGCTCCTGCTCCATCTGAACGGCGCGCTTGAGCTCGACCTGGATGGAAGCCGCGACACGGCGCAGCTCCGTTGCGATGCGCTCGCGCGCGCCGGTCAACTGGGCCTCGATGGCCAGACGTTCGGGATGGCGAGGACCAAGTCTCACAGCCGCCCGATCGGCCTCCTGGGTAAGCGCTGCGTACTGCGCCCGCAACTCATTGATGGTGGGAGAGCTGATCGCCTCCGGCAAGGTGCCGCTCAAGACCGCGTCGACGCCGAGACCGCGTGTCGATGCAGCGCGTGCGTTGAGTTCCAAGGTACGCGAGCGCGCAGCAGTCAGCTGGTCGTTGACGCGCTGGATCTCATCGTCGGTGATCAACCGTCCCTGCGGATCGATCAGTTCATTTTCGGCCTTGAAGGCCTCGACCTTGCGTTCGGCTGTTTCAACCGACTTGCGCATTTCATTAAGGCGGGCACTAAGTTCGTCGGTTGCGCGTCCCGCGGTTCCCGCCTGCAACTCGCCAAAGGTCTGCATGAAGACTTCAGTCATCGTGTTGGCGATGAGAGCCGACTTTTCGGCGTCTTCCGTCTTTGCTCCAATCGAGACGACGAACGTATTTGCACCGCGCTCGATGGTCAGCGCTTCGGCGAGATGCGTCGTCGCCAAAGTGTGCCTGCGACCGGCCGAATCTCCAGCTGCCGTATCATCGCGGGAAATCAACGAGCGCAGGAAAGAACGAACACTGAAACCGCCTCCAGCGGTGCCATTGAACTCCGGATCTTCCGCAAGGTTGAGCTTGTCGACGACCTTGGTCAGTACCGACCCCGACGTCAGCACGCGCACCTGGTTTTCGACGACGGCAAGCGTCGCGTCCGAAGGCAGATTGCCAACAGTCAATTCCTGGTCGGAGAGCTTGAGGTTGCGCGGATCGACGATCATCTCGGTCCACGCCTGATACATCTTGGGCGTCGACAGCGCGATTGCCACGCCCATGAGCGCGCCCACCAATGTGGTCGAGACGATCAGCAGCTTCGAGCGGGTAATCCCGCCGATGACTTTCATCGGATCGATCAGCGGCTTCCAACGGACATCGTCATGGTCGCTTTGATCGTATGACGCCATGTCCGGGACCACAGGCTGAACCATCGCGGCAGCGGGAACCGTGGGGCCAAGCAGTCTGTCGCGCCAGTTACCTATCATCGAGGACGGAGCCGGCGCTGCGCTTTCGCTTGCGGACGCCTCTTTGACAGCCGGACGCTCGTTGTTCGGCTTCACCTCCGCCGCAAGCGGGGCCTCGGCGAGTGCGTCACGGGCGGCACTGTCGGCTTCACGGCGCAGGCGCGCCATGCGATGCCGGGTCACCGGATCCTGCGCCCCAGCCTCCTGGTGCTCATCAACGGAGATCGAGAGAAGCGAGGCCCCCTTGGACTTGGACGTAGCGTCGTCCTGGTCCTGCGCAAGCAGCGAGCGCTTGCGCCTCCAGTCGTCGCGATTTCCAGATTCGTCCATGTTTCGGGCAGCTTCCAACAGGATAGTCCGGATCATTGTCCGGTCGTTAACCCAAGCTAAACAGGCGTGGGAAACAAAAGGTTAATTATCCGCCTTTGTGGCATTTTATGCATCCGTCGCGGAACGGCACATTAAGTTTTGGCCCCTATTCTCCGGCCCGATCATGACCCAGGCAAATGACATACCGCGCATGCCGCTGCGCCAGCGTATCGGCAGTTTCCTGTCTGGTCGGCGCGCTGTCCTGCGCGACTATTTCTCGGCGATCAGCGGCTCTGCCGGACGACTGGTCTTTTCGCTGATCTATTTCGTGGCGCTCGCCAACACCTTGTCGATCGCCGATTTCGGTCTTTTCGCCACCGCCTCAGCCGCCGGCGTGATGCTGTCGCGCACGCTTGCCTTCGGCTTCATCTCGGCTCTCTACCGGACGGCGACAATACGTCCCCGACTGATCGGCAGCTACACCGCAGGCTTCCTGATGCTGGCGCTGCTGTCGCTGCCGTTGCTGGCGGCGGCCTCGGCGCTCACCTGGTTCCTGTTCTTCAAAAACACATTGCCCGCCGCGATTTTCGCCACCGTGATCTGCGCCGAAGCCCTGCTCTGGCGGCCGGTCGAGGTGGCAATGATCGTCAACAACGGTCTCGGGCGCTTCGGCAAGGCGGCAATACTGGCTATCCTGACGTCAGCGATAAAATCTGCGGCGGCGGCATTGTTCATTTTCTGGCCCAGCCACACGGTCGAAGCCTGGGCCGGCTTCTACGTCGCCTGCAATCTCGTCTCGCTGACATTGGCTTTCGGCATGTTTTATCCGCGCCAGCGGCTGAGGCTGACACCGGATCTCTACTGGCGACGGCTTTCGGATTCGATCTATGTCGCCGGCGCCGAGGTGCTGTTTTATCTGCAGATGGAATTCGACAAGCTGCTGGTGCTGGCCATGGGCGGGCCGCATCTCGCGGGCATCTATGCCATCGTCATGCGGCTGGTCGACCTCACGGCCATCCCGATCCGCACCTTCTCGATGATGCTGGTGCAGCGCATGATGCGGGCGCCGCAGATGTTGGCCAAGCTGAAGGTCAAGATCGGCATCGAAGCCGGCATCCTTATTGTCTCCACATCGGCCCTGCTGTTCCTCGCCGTGGTGCTGCACTTCTATCCCAATTTCCTCGGACGCAACGTCTCGGAGGCTGCACCTCTGGTTGGGCTCGCGCTGTTCGTGCCGGCCTTGCGCAATCTCGTCGAATATCACGCAGAGCTTTTGTTCGCGCGCGGCCAGACGCTGATCCGCGCCGGCAACCTGGCCATGCTCGCAGGACTGAAGGCTGCCTTGCTGTCCATGCTACTGCTGCAGGTCGCCGACACCGAGACGCTTATATGGTCGCTGAACGGCATGTTCGCGCTGCTCTACCTCGCCTCGGCCGCGGTGACCTATTCGGCTCTGCGTCGGCCAGCCCGGGCGATTTAGTTCAGGCCGTGACAAGCCTGCGGATACGGCCGAGATCGGTACCGATGAAGGATTGCATGCCGATAGCCACCTGCTCGGGCGCCATCGCTGCTACGAAGGCTTCGAACTGCGCATCCGAAAGTGGCGTTCCGGTCCAATGAACCCGACAGAACTCCTCCGAGCCGTGGTAATGCCCGGCACCGTCGATGACCTCGTCGACGAAGCGGCCATAGATCATGCATTCGGAGAATTTGCGCCGTGCGCACACTGCTTCGACCCAATGCCGGCCGCTGATCTTTTCAATCCGGGCGAGCATGTCGCGTACGCTTGAGCGACGCCAGGCGATCAGCGTGGAGATGTAGTCGTGC
Source organism: Aminobacter sp. P4_D5 (assembly GCF_056401815.1). NCBI lineage: Bacteria > Pseudomonadati > Pseudomonadota > Alphaproteobacteria > Hyphomicrobiales > Phyllobacteriaceae > Aminobacter > Aminobacter sp. P4_D5. The sequence continues at coordinate 87,199 of NZ_JBFUIP010000002.1, forward strand.
GGCGAAATTTCAGGCGCGGCGATGCCAAGCACGGCGGCCGCGTTCGCGGACCACATGCGATGGTTCTCGTGGCCGGGGGCAAGCAGCGCATCGTCGCGGCGAAACAGCCGTAACCTGCCGTCGTGCCAGAACCTGGCGCAATCGAACGGCTTCAGGAACGCGACGTCGGAATCGACATAGACAAGTATCTCCTGCTCGATCCGCTCGGCAATGGCCATGCGCCGCAGCTGCTGGACGTGCCAGCCACGCAGCGGCGGTGCCTTGAGACTCAGCCAGATGCGGCGCTTAAACAGGCTTGTCGGGTCGGGCATGTCGCGCAGCCAGGACGGCAACAGATCGCGCTCGTCGATCACGGTGCGGCGGCTGCCTTCGAGTTGGCGAAACAGCGCCACGTCGCGATGCTCAACCAGCAGGTAGTGGTGCGATGCCCCCACGACGTGTCGATCGACAGTCTCGCACAGCAGGCGGCAGCGCTCGAAATCGGCGGCATAGCTGGCCGTCACCAGTGCGGCATCCGGAGCCACCGATGTGCCATTGGCGTTCAAGAGCGGTCCTCCCCGCCCTGCCCCGTCAGTTTCTGCCGCAACACCCGGAGAAGAAACAGCGGATTGCCAACGATGTAGCGCCGCCACAGCCGGCCTGGCTCAATTATCAGACGGAACAACCATTCGAGGCGCAATTGGCGCATCCACTTCGGCGCGCGCGGCACCGAGCCGCTGAGGAAGTCGAGCAGCGCGCCGACGGCGATCGGCAGTGTGCAATGTTCAGGTCCCAGGTTGCGCGCGATCCAGAACTCCTGGCGCGGAACCCCCATGGCGACGAGCAAGATGTCTGGGCGAAGCGCGCCAATATCGGCGACGATCGTGGGTTCTTCCGAAGCGGTGAAGAAGCCATCGTGAACAACGACGAAACGATGCTTTGGCGCGATCTCGGCCAACCGCTCCGCGGCGCGCTCGGCATTGGCGCGCTTTGCGCCGAGCAATGCGACCGTCAGCGGCCTCTCCGACGCCTCGAGCAAGGCAGGCACGAAGTCGGTGCCATTGAGATTGTCGGGAAAAGGCGCTCCATAGAGCCAGCGCGCGGCGAGATCGACACCGACGCCGTCAGCGAGGACCAGGAAATCGTCGAGGGTTGCGGCAAATTCCTTGTCGGAACAGGCGATGTTGGCATTGTGGGCATTGAGGAAGGTGACCTTGGTGAAGGTCTTTTCCCTGAGCCGCCGAGACAAATGAGAGACCGCCTCGTCGCGTCGCAGGCTGGCGACCCGGATGCCGAGGATGCGCCGGACCGGCACAGCCGCCACGCTCACGCCGCCACCTCACGCGCGCCGGCACCAAGCTTGGCGAGGCCAAGCGCAATCGCGCTGTCGAGTGCCGCGATCTGCCGGCGGTGGAAATCGCTGCCGTCGACGTCCGCGACCCTCTGATCGACGCTTTGTTCGAGCGCCCTGGCGAAGGCTGCGGGATCGTCGGTCATGATGCAATTCTGAGGCTTGTGGGTGATGCCGCGCAGCGAGTGTGCAGTTGCCACCGAAGGCAGGCCCAGTTCAAAGGTCTCGATGGTCTTGAGCTGGACACCGCTGCCGGACGTGCTGACGAGCGGGATGACCGCAGCACTGCGTACGAAGGCCTGGGCGTCCGGCACCCGGCCAACGAACTTGACGCCGGGATGCGGCGAAGACACGCCGGCCGGGACACTGCCAGCGATATGGATGCGGAAATCCTTGCGCAGATGCGGCACGACCTTGCCCAGGAACCAGTCGAGGCCGATACGGTTGGGCTCCCAGGTCCAGGTGCCGATCAGAGCCGCCTCGCATTCGATGTTTCGCATGCCCCGTCCGGTCGAAAGCTCCGAACGCGTCACCAGCGGCAGCGCCACCGAGCGCGTGTCGGAGGCAACGCCGAGCTCGGCGCGATCCTCCTCGGCCAGCGTGAAGACAAAACGCGCCTTGCGGCACAACCGCTTCTCGATGACTTCGAGGAGCCTTGCTTCTCGCCGGAACAAGGCGCGTTGAAACGCACCATTGGCGGCTTGCGAATTCTCCGCCGCCGAGCGGAACTCGACATTGTGCGCGACGAAGATCGAAGGCCGGTCCTGAAAGACGCTTTCGAAAGCAGCAACCATCTGGACCGAATTGAGGATGTAGCCGTCGAACGGGCCGGCTGCCTTGATCGCCTCGCGCACCGTCTCATCGGAAACCACGCGCAGCTTGGCTGACGCGAATGTCAGGCCCGAGGCAACCGCGCTCGCCAGCCAGGCGAGTTTGCGCTGCAGGGGTGCCGCGTCGGTACGCACATCGAGCGAAGCAAGGAGAATGGTGTTTTCAGGATCGGACGGCGCCTTGCCCGGCCAGCCAAAGCCGAGCACGGTCACGCGCACGCCGGCACGGCGCAGCGCATCGATGATCGCCTGATTGGCGATCTCGTAGCCTGAGGAAAGCGCCCCGTCAGGCACGATGGATGTGGCAAACAGCAGATGCATCGCAACAAAATTCCTGCCCATGCCCTAGCAGCGTGCGGTGAAGTCTTCATTAAGCAATTCGCGCGGGCTGTGGAATACGGCCACCGACCTGCTCGCGGTCTATTTAACCGACCGTTATGGTGCCGGTGATAGGGAGGGGCATCTAAAACCGGTGCCCTTTCATGGATGCTCTGCCACCTCTCAAATCCGTGACCATTGCAGGCATGTCGCCTGCTTTGGCGGTGGATGATGTGGAAGTGGTGGTCACGCTACCGACCTTCCGCCGGCCACAGCAGTTGCTGGCAACGCTCGATTCGCTCGCCAAGCAAAAAACCGCGCGGCGATTCGCTGTCATCGTCATGGAAAACGACGCCGAAGGCGGCGAAGGCATGCGCGCCGCGCTGCCGTTGTTTGAAAGCGGTGCGATGGCAGGGCTCGTCATCGTCGCTCATGAGCGCGGCAATTGCAGTGCCTATAATGCCGGCTGGCACACAGCGCTCCTGCACTTTCCGAATTTCACCAAGCTTCTGGTGATCGACGACGATGAACTGGCCGATCCGCTGTGGCTTGAAACCATGTGCACCGCCGCCGAAAGCCTTGGTGTCGACATAGTCGGTGGACCGCAGGTGCCCGTCTTCGCCGACCCTGCACATCAGGTTTGGGCGACGCATCCGGTTTTCGCGCCGCCCTACTCCACCACCGGACCAGTTCCAGCGCTCTATTCCTCGGGCAACCTTCTCGTCGGCCGCCATGTACTTTTGGCCATGGGTCCGCCCTTCCTAGACCTGCGTTTCAACTTCATGGGCGGCGGCGATTCGGACTTCCTGAGCCGGGCTGCGCAAAAGGGCTTCAAGCTCGGCTGGTGCGCCGAAGCAAAACTGTTCGAAACTGTGCCGGAACGGCGCCTCGAGGCCGACTGGATCCGCGCCCGTTCCTTGCGCAACGGTGTCATCTCGACACTGGTTGCCAAGAAGAAATATGCTGGCACGCCATTCGCCAATACGCGCGTCTTCCTCAAAAGCCTCGCACTTCTCGCCGCTTCGCCCCTGCGTGCCTTGAAGCGCCTTGTCGTCACCGGCTCGCCGTCGGTGGCGATCTATCCGATCCATGTGGCGCTCGGCCGTGTGATGGCCGACTTCGGTTATGCCAATGAGCAATACCGGCAGCCTGAGAAGAACTGACACCGCGCCGCTTTCGGCGGCGTTCAACCCAGCGGGCGTCGCCACGGCCGTCGCTGCGGTGGTGCTGACCATCGTCATCGTGTCGTTCCGGCCGTTCCAGCCAGCGAGCGCCAACCTCGATGGCGGTGGCGATATCGTCAACCAGCTCGGCTTCGGATCGCTCGGCGCATTTGCCATGTTTTCGCTGCTGACCCTTGCCGGTCCGGGCAGGCTGCGCGCACTGGCGGGCCTGCCGTGGCTGCTGCTTTTGTGCTTCTTCATGATTTCGGTGGCAAATGCCATCGACCCCGGCGCCGCCTTCCGCGCCGCCACATTCACCCTCATCGGTATCATCGCCATGGCAACCGTGCTGGCGCTGCCGCGTGACGGCGAAGCCTATTCGACTGTGCTCGCCTTCGCCGGTTTCGTCGTCGTCGGGCTTTGCTATGGCGGCGTCATTTTCTATCCGAGCGTTGCGATCCATGGCTCCGGCGGCTTCGAACCCGAACACTCCGGGCTTTGGCGAGGCGCCTTCTCCCACAAGAACATCGCAGCACCCGTCATGGCTTGTTTCAGTTTCGCCGGCATCTACCTGTTCCGCCGCGGCTGGTGCAGGTCGGGTATCGTTCTGTTTCTGCTTGCCATGGTCTTCATGGCGCATACCGGCTCGAAGACCACGGCGGGCCTTGTGCCGCTTTCGATCCTGCTGGTGCTTTTGCCCGGAATGATCGGCATGCGGCTTGGCGTGCCCCTGGTGTTTGCGCTTGCCGTGACCGGCACAGCACTAGCCACGCTCGGCATCGTCTTCATCGACCCGCTCAAGCAGCTTGCCGCCCATCTTTTCCCGGATCTCACCTATACCGGCCGCACCACGATCTGGGAGTTTGCCGGCAAGATGATCGCCAGGCAGCCCTGGTTCGGCTACGGCTATGAAAGCTTCTGGGGTACGCCCATTGTCACCAGGATCGATCATACCTTCGACCAGGGCTGGGACATCAGCGGGATCGTGCATGGCCACAATGGCTACATCGATCTCGCGGTGGCCATGGGACTCCCGGCACTCGTGGTGGCGATCTATGTCTTCCTGATCGCACCGATGCGCGATTACATGCGCATCCCGCTCTACAAGGAAAACGTCTTCCTCGGCGACTTCTTCATGATGGTGGTGCTGTTTACGTCGCTCAACGCCTTCCTCGAAAGCTTCTTCTTCCGCCGTACCGACCCGGTGTGGATGTTCTTCGTCTTCGGCGTACTCGGGCTCCGGCTGGTCTCACGCACGGTCATCCACAAGTCGAGTGCCTGAGCAGCGCTCTTGATCATGCGCGGCGAGAAAGACATTCTCGCGCTATGATCGCCACTGTTTCCAGACGCCAGATGCTTGCCCAGACACTGGGCATCGGCCTCGCCTCGTTGCTCAAGGTGCCCACGGCGCGTAGTGCCACCTGGCCGAAGATCGACGCGACCTTCCTGTTTTCGGCCGACATCCACGCCTGCCGCATGGCAAGCGGTCTCAGTCCCAATTGCCAGGCCGAAGGCAAGACCGACGAAAATCTGCGCCGGCATATCGCGGCGCTGAACGAGGTCGGCGAATTCGCGTGGCCGCGCGAGATCGGCGGCGTGCCAAGTGGATTGGCGGGTGCCGGCCAAAGGATCGGGCGTTCGCTCGGTTTGGTGATCGGCGGCGACATGACCGACGACGGCGGCGGCCAGGTGACGCAACCGCATGAAGGCACGCAGCTTCTGCAGTTCAGCCAGCGCTACCAGGAAGGCAACGGCCCCGACCGCGTGCATGTGCCTGTCTATGTGGGGCTCGGCAATCACGATCTCGACCAGGACGGCCCGCCACCGCATGTCGACTGGTACCGACGCGAGATGCGCGACTATGTCGAGATCAACCACCGCCCCAGCGTATTCTTCAAGCCACCGGTCCCGGCCACCGACTACGAAGCGCCATCCGACTGCTATTCATGGGACTGGGGCGGCCTGCACCTCGTCCAGACCCACAGATTCGCCGGCGACACCGCCAAGGGCGCGATCAGCGCGCTCGACTGGCTCAAGCAGGACCTCAAGACCTTTGCCAGCGACGGGCGGCCGGTAATGCTGTTCCAGCATTATGGTTGGGACCCGTTCTCGACTGAGAGGTGGGACGCGGATGCCCATACATTCAATGACAAGGGACGCGGCGAGCCGCACTGGTGGAGCGATGACGAACGGCGCGCGCTGCTTGAAGCCATCGGCGGCACCAACGTGATTGGCGTCTTCCACGGCCACCAGCACGACACCGCGATGATCTACCAGCGCGACGGGCTCGACCTGTTCAAGCCGAAAGCAGCCTTCATGGGCGGCTTTGCCGTGATCCGGATAACAGACGCCTTCATGGACGTCGTTTTGGCCGAGGCCGGCCCGCGTGGCGGCGTCACCTTCACCAACGCTTTCAGCAAGGCGTTGGACGGCACACGCTGAAGTGGCACAGCACCCTTCCGCATGGCCTCAAGACAGTCTATGTCAGTTGCGTTCGGAGGGCTTTGCATGACCATCAGACTGATCCTCGCCGGCTGCGGCAACATGGGCTACGCCATGCTCACGGGCTGGCTCAATTCGGGCAAGCTCGCGCCTGATGAAACCTTCGTGGTCGAGCCCAACGCGGAGCTTCGTGCCCGGGCGGCTGAACTCGGCAGCCGGGTCGCTTCGGAAGTTGGCGGCATACCGGTCGATGCCGACCCCGAGATCATCGTCGTTGCGGTCAAGCCGCAGGTCATTCGCGAAGTCACATCAGGCTATCGCCGCTTCGGCAATGCCAAGGCCACTTTCGTCAGCGTAGCTGCGGGCACTCCCGTCGCCACATTCGCCGAGATCCTCGGCAGCCACACGCCGATCGCGCGCTGCATGCCCAATACGCCGGCGGCCATCGGCAAAGGCATGATGGTTCTCTACTCCAACGAACACGTCACCGAAAAAGCCAAGGACATCGTCGGCGACCTTTTGTCGGCCAGCGGCGAGGTCGCGACCATCGCCGACGAAGGGCTTATGGATGCAGTGACGGCGGTTTCCGGTTCGGGACCGGCCTACATCTTCCATTTCATCGAGTGCCTGACGGCAGCAGCCGAAAATGCCGGACTTCCGTCCAAGACGGCCTCGCTCCTTGCGATGCAGACAGTTTATGGCGCCGCAAGCCTCGCCGCCGAAAGCCGCGAAGACCCTGCCGTCCTGCGCCGCCAGGTGACCAGCCCGAATGGCACGACGGCGGCAGCGCTCAGCGTTTTGATGGGCGAAGACCGGCTGAAGAACCTGCTCACGGAGGCCGTCGAGGCAGCCCGGGTTCGTTCGATCGAACTCGGGAAATAAACTATTTCGCGTCAGCTTCGGCTTGCAGCGCCTTGATGTGGGGCGCTGCGGCCTCGTTCACCGCGCGCTCCATGTCGCGGAACTGGCGCACGACCTCCTCACCGACAAGCGTCAGCTCGGCACCGCCGCCATGCTTGCCCCCGGTCTTGGCCGCTACCAGCGGCTTGCCGAACATTTCCTTGAGTTCTTCGACAAGGTCCCAGGCGCGCTTGTAGGACATCTCCATGGCGCGCGCCGCAGCCGAGATCGAGCCGGTGACGGCAATCTGTTCGAGAAGTTCGACCTTGCCCGGCCCCAGGCGGCCCTTTGGGTCGAGATACAAGCGCAAGGTCAGAGATGGCATCGGCTGCTCCAGTCAGTCGCTGGTTAGCACAAGCGGCGCCCCTGGAGAAAGATTGGCGCGATCGAATGCAACGGTCTTGATGACGGCAAAGACGTCGCGGCCAACACTAAGCTGAAGAGTCTCCAGCGACTGGCGGGTGATCCGCGAGACGAGCATATCACCGTGGCAGTCGAGCCGAAGGTCTATCTGCGCACCATTGACCTTGCCGATCTCGGCGATGCGGCCGGGCAGGATATTGAGCGCGCTCAACCCTTGCGGCCGCTCGGTGGCGATCATCACGTCGCGCGCCCTCACCCGGACGCGAACTGTCGTGCCTTCGGCCAGCCCGATGCGCGGTACACGCATTTCGCCAGCTGCAGCGCCAAGGACGGTCATGCCAAAAATTTCGTCATGGTGCAGGACCTTCATGTCGAGCACGGCACCGCCCTCGCCCACCTCTTCCGGCGGCAACAGGTCTAGGCGCTGCATGATCTCGATTGTCGGCCCGGACGCTGCAACCTTGCCCTCAGCCATCACCACGATGTCGGTGGCGAGCCGGGCGACCTCCGATATGGAATGGCTGACATAGACGATCGGGATCCTGGTCTCGTCGCGAAGCCGTTCGAGATAAGGCATGATCTCAGACTTTCGGGCGTCGTCGAGCGAAGCCAGCGGCTCGTCCATCAGGAGCAGTCTCGGGCTTGCCAGCAGGGCTCGGCCGATGGCGACGCGTTGCTTTTCGCCACCCGAAAGCAGCGCAGGACGCCGCGCCAGGAGATGGCCGATGCCAAGCATGTCGACGACGCGATCGAACTCCGCGTAGCGTTCCGTGCGCGGAGTGAACCAGCGGCCATAGAGCAGGTTCGAGCGCACTGTGAGATGCGGAAACAGCCGCGCGTCCTGGAAGACGAAACCGACCCGGCGCCTGTGGGCGGGCACGAATTTTCGAGCCGTCGTGTCGACCAGCGTCCTCTCGCCTATGACGATGCGACCGGCATCAGGGCGGATCAGGCCAGCGATGATGTTGATGAGCGAGGTTTTTCCCGAGCCGGACGGGCCGAACAAAGCGGTCAGGTGACCCGCACTTTCGAAACGGGCCTCAAGGTTCAGCGCGCCGAGGCGGTGGCGGACATCGACGAGCAGTGTCATCCGACATCCATGCGTTGGCCGATGCGGCGGGCGAATATCTCGGAGACGATCAGCGCTATCATCGAAATGGCAATCGAGATCAGCGTCAGCCGCATTGCGCCAGCGTCACCGCCGGGCACCTGGGTGAACGTGTAGATCGCCGATGGCAGCGTCTGGGTTTCGCCGGGGATGTTGGAGACGAAGGTGATAGTGGCGCCGAACTCGCCCATCGCCTTGGCGAAAGACAGGATCATGCCGGCAACGACGCCGGGCAGGATCAAAGGTAGCGTCACCGTGAGAAATACCCAAAGCGGGCTCGCGCCCAGCGTGCCGGCTGCCGACTCGAGCCTGCGGTCGACCGCCTCGATGGATAGGCGGATGGCTCGCACCATCAGCGGAAAGCCCATGACAGCGCAGGCAAGGGCGGCACCGGTCCAGCGAAATGAAAAGACGATGTCGAAATGCTCGTCGAGGAACGAGCCGATGGGCCCGCGTCGGCCGAAGCTCAAAAGCAACAAGTAGCCGGTGACGACGGGCGGCAGGACGAGCGGCAAATGGACGACGCCGTTGAGCAGCGACTTGCCCCAGAATTTGCCACGCGCCAGCAACAGGGCAATCGCAATGCCGAAAGGCAGGCTGGCGGCCATCGCCCACAGCCCCACCTTGATCGACAGGTGGACCGCATTCCATTCGTCAGGAGTGAGGTCCAGCCATGTCATGCGTCAGTCTGAATGCCTTTAGTTGGAAGCGACGGGCGCAAGCATAGTGAAACCTTGCGCCTCGAACAGCTCCTTAGCCTTGGCGGACTGAAGATATTTCACGTACGCAGCCGCGTCCGCGCTCTTCGAGTCCGCCGTCAGGCCTACCGGATAGACGATGGGAGGATGCGAGTCTTCCGGGAAAATGCCAACAATCTTCACGCCGGGTTCGGCCTTCGCATCGGTCTGGTAGACGATGCCGAGCGGGGCTTCGCCGGTAGAGACCAGCTTGAGCGCTGCGCGCACGTTTTCAGCCTGGGCGATCTTGCCTTCGACAGACGACCAGACGCCGAGCTTTTCCAGTGCCGCCTTGCCGTATTTGCCGGCGGGCACGGCCTTGACGTCGCCCATGGCGAGATGGCCGTCGCCGAGCAGTGCTGCGAGGTCGAAATTAGGAGCGATCTCGGTCTTGGCGGCGGAATCCTTTGGCGCAACGAGCACGATGCGGTTGCCGAGCAGCTTCACTTCCGAGCCATCCTTGATGAGCTTCTTGTCGGAGAGATACTTCATCCAGTCGAGGTCGGCGGAGATGAACACGTCGGCGGGCGCGCCCTCTTCGATCTGCTTGGCGAGTGCTGAGCTTGCGGCATAAGAGGCGGTAGCGGACTTGCCGCCTTCGGCCTTCCAGGCGGCGTCAACGGCATCAAGCGCGTTCTTGAGGCTGGCCGCAGCGAACACGACCACATCGCCATCGGCGCGTGCTGCCGGCAGGCCGAGCGATAGCACCGCTGCAAGACCACCGACCATCGCGGCGAGCCGCACCCCAAATCCCCTACGCGTGAACATCGTCAGTCCTCCATGATTGCGCGAGCCGCAGCAAAGCTACGGATTCGTTATATTCATATGGATATAACACATCACAGGCAACCACCCATCCGGGTGGTTTTCCGCAAAACTGTTGCGATGTTTTGACGGCCAATGGAGTCTCAGTCTGGCATCGCATTCGGGGGGAGACTGACCCAATGCTTCGTGCCATATGTGGCGCCGCTAACCCTAGGGGAGCCTCGCCGGACGCGCTGCGTCTTGTAGCCCCCGCATCATTCTCGCGTGAGTTTTCCTGACATGGCCGGCATATCGACGTTTGAAATCATCTGGCTCGCCGTAGCCCTTCTGGGCGCCGGCGCCATTACCGGCCTGCTCGCTGGAGTCTTCGGTGTCGGCGGTGGCACCGTCATCGTGCCGGTGCTCTACGAACTGTTCCAGTCCGTCGGAGTTCCCGAGGAGGTTCGCATGCCGCTGTGCGTCGGCACCTCTCTCGCCATCATCATCCCGACCTCGATACGCTCGTTCAACGCACACCGTGCCAAGGGCGCTGTCGACATGGCGATCCTCAAGCAATGGGCCATACCGGTCATTGTCGGCGTCATCATGGGCAGCGTGATAGCGCGCTACGCACCGGCCGATCTGTTCAAGGCGGTGTTCGTCGTCGTCGCCGGTTTCTCGGCGATCCGGCTTTTGTTCGGCAAGGATTCGTGGCGGCTCGGGCTCGACATGCCGGGCAAGCTCATCATGAACATCTATGGCTGGATCATCGGCGTGCTGTCGAGCCTGATGGGTATCGGCGGCGGCCAGCTCTCCAACCTGTTCATGACCTTTTACGGCCGGCCGATCCATCAGGCGGTTGCGACATCCTCCGGCCTCGGCGTGCTGATCTCCATCCCGGGTGCGCTCGGCTACATCTATGCCGGCTGGCCCCGCGCGGCGGAGTACCCGGATGTCGCAGCCCTGCAGTTTCCGCTCTCGCTGGGCTATGTCTCGCTCGTCGGGCTGATCTTGTTTGTGCCAACCAGCGTGCTGACTGCGCCTTTGGGCGCGCGCCTGGCGCATTCGCTGTCGAAGCGGAAACTGGAAGTCGCCTTCGGCATATTCCTGTTGCTGATCAGCGTGCGATTCCTGTTCAGTCTCTTCGAGTGAGCTTACTGACCAAAACGCCCGGCAATGCCGGGCGTTTTCATTTTCGGTATCCGGATACGGCTCACGCTCTTTCGAGAGCGATCGCAATACCTTGCCCGACACCGATGCACATGGTGGCAAGCGCCAGCTTGCCACCGCGCAAGCCGAGCTCCAGCGCCGCGGTACCAGCGATGCGGGCGCCCGACATGCCAAGCGGATGGCCCAGTGCGATGGCCCCGCCATTCGGGTTCACGTGCTCCGCATCCTCGGCAATGCCAAGGTCACGGAGCACGGCGATGCCTTGGGAGGCGAATGCTTCGTTGAGTTCGATGACGTCGAAATCGGAAGGTGAAATGCCCAGCCGGGCGCACAGCTTCTTGGTCGCCGGTGCAGGGCCAATGCCCATGATGCGCGGCGCAACGCCGGCAGCCGCACCGCCGAGCACGCGCGCGATCGGCGTCAGACCGTATTTCTTCACCGCGGCTTCCGAGGCGACGATCAACGCTGCCGCGCCGTCATTGACGCCCGAGGCGTTGCCGGCCGTCACCGTCCCGCCCTGACGGAACGGCGTCGGCAGCTTGGCAAGCGTTTCGATGGTCGTGCCGGCACGCGGATGCTCGTCATTCGACACGACAACCGCATCGCCCTTGCGCTGCGGGATGGTCACCGGCGTGATCTCCTTGCCTAGGCGACCGTTTTCCTGGGCGGCGACAGCCTTGTTTTGGCTGCGCACAGCAAAGGCGTCCTGATCGGCGCGCGACACGGAGAAGTCTTCCGCCACGTTCTCGCCGGTCTCGGGCATCGAATCGACGCCGTACTGCTTCTTCATCAAAGGATTGACGAAGCGCCAGCCAATGGTGGTGTCATGGATTTCGGCATGGCGCGAGAACGCCGCGTCCGCCTTGGGCATGACGAAGGGCGCGCGGCTCATGCTTTCGACACCGCCAGCGATCATCAACTCGGCTTCGCCTGATTTGATGGCGCGGGCAGCCGCTATCAGCGCGTCCATTCCCGAACCGCAGAGCCGGTTGATGGTCGTGCCCGACACGTCCTGAGGCAGGCCGGCCAGAAGCAGCGACATGCGGGCAACGTTGCGGTTGTCCTCGCCGGCCTGGTTGGCGCAGCCATAGATGACGTCGTCGACCGCTGCCCAATCGACGCCGGCACTGCGCTCCATCAGCGCCTTGAGCGGCACGGCGCCAAGATCGTCGGCGCGGACCGACGCCAATGAACCGGCGAAGCGGCCTATCGGCGTGCGGATGTAGTCGCAGATATAGGCCTCAGCCATCCTTCGATCCTCTCTTTGCGCCAACCGCTTCGCCCTTGTGGGCTGCGTCGGTGCGTGCCTTGAGATCACGCAGCGTCTTGAGTTCCAATTCAGTCGGTGCTGGGGTTTCCTCAAGCGTGTCGGCAAACTTGACTGTCCAACCACAAGTCTCTTGCACCTTGTCGCGGGTCACACCCGGATGCAGAGAAACGACGGTGAACTCCTTGGTGACGGGGTCCGGCTTCCAGATCGCCAGATCGGTGATCAAAAGCGTCGGGCCCTTGGTGTCGATGCCGAGACGCTGGCGATGATCGCCGCCCTCGCCGTGGCCGAAGGAGGTGTAGAAGTCGATCTTTTCAACCATGCCGCGCTTGGACTGCGCCATGGTGATGTAGATTTCCTTCGACGACGTCGCGATCTCCGGTGCGCCACCCCCGCCCGGCAGGCGGGTCTTGGGGTGGGCGTAGTCGCCGATGACAGTCGTGTTGATGTTGCCGAACTTGTCGAGTTGGGCGGCACCAAGGAAGCCGATCGAAATGCGTCCGCCCTGCAGCCAGTAGCGGAACATCTCTGGCACCGAGACTGTGGTGACGGCCGTGTCGCACAGCTCACCGTCGCCGATCGACAGCGGTAGGACGTCGGGCGCGGTGCCAATGGTGCCCGATTCATAGATCAGCGTGATGTCGGGCGCATGTGTCAGCCGCGCGACATTGCAGGCGGCCGATGGCGCGCCGATGCCGACGAAGCAGACGTCGTCGCCCTTCAAGGCGCGCGAGGCGGCAATCGTCATCATTTCGTTGGGGGTGAAGCCGAGTTCGCTCATGCCACGTTCCTCAGGTGTTCGACGCGGGCCGCAAAGTCGTCGGCGCTCTTTTCGATGACGTTCTTTTGCATCCACTCGCGGAAGCGGTCGCGGTCGGCAGCGATCTCGTCCCATTCGAGATAAGAAGCGTTGTCGCGAATGTAATAGCCATGGGCGTAGGACGGGTGGGCTCCGCCCGGCACCACGGAAATCGCGGTGACCGACCAGTTCGGCAGAACCGTCAGGTTCGGGTGCAGGTCGTCGAAATTGTCGACCACTTCCTCGACCGTGACCACGGCGCGCTTGGCGGCAAGGGCTGCTTCCTTCTGGATGCCGATGATGCCTTCAACCAGCACGTCGCCCTTTTTGTTGGCCTTCTGGGCATGGATGAAAGTGACGTCAGGACGAACCGACGGAACGGCGGCGAGCACCTCGCCGGTAAACGGGCATGTCACCGACTTGATGTTCGGATTGACCCTGGCGAGCTCTGCGCCGCGATAACCGCGGAAGATCGCGCAAGGCAGGCCGGCGGCGCCCGCCTCATAGGCGTTGGCCATGGCGGCATGGCTGTGCTCTTCGATCTCGAGCGCATGCGGAAAGCCGTTCTCGACCGCGTCGCGCAGACGGCGCAGCAGGCCAACGCCGGGATTGCCTGCGTAGGAGAAGATCGCCTTCCTGGCCATGCCCATGCCGATCATCTGGTCGTAGATCAGGTCAGGCGTCATGCGGACCAGCGTCAGGTCCTTGAAGCCCTGGCGGATCGCCTCATGCGCGGCCGCGGTGGGAATGAGGTGCGTGAACCCTTCGAAGGCCACGGTGTCGCCGTTGTTGAGATTGTCGGCGACCGCCTGCGACAGGGGGAGAAATTTGGTCATCGCGTTTCGTCCCGTTTGTCCAAAGTCCGTTCAAAAGTTCGTATTGCGAACATTTGTTTTCTATGCGATACATTTTTGAGCCAAGATGACGCTGGAGTCAATGAGATGACTTCGTTGCGCCGCTATTTCCCGAGGAATGCCGCATGAGCGACGACGAAACCGGCCGGGATCACGTCACTTCGCTGGAACGCGGGCTCGCCGTCATGGAGATCCTGGCCGCCAATCCTGCCGGACTGACTCTGACCGAGACCGCCGAAAAAGCAGGCCTCACCCGCGCCGGCGCCCGGCGCTTCCTGCTGACACTGGTGGCGACGGGCTATGCCGTACAGGCGGGACGGAACTTCTCGCTGTCGCCGCGTCTTCTGGCGCAGGCCCGCATCTGGCTGCATGGCGTGCCGTTATGGACATTCGCCGAACCCTTCATGCGCGAGACCGCAGCCAAGCTGCATGAATCCTGTTCGGCGGCGATCCTGTCAGGCGAAGACATGGTCTATGTCGCGCGTGTTCCAGGCCCGCGCATCATCGCGGTGGACCTGCAAGTCGGAGCGCATTTGCCCGCCCACTGCACGGCCATGGGGCGCGTGCTGCTTTCGGGCCTCGGGGAAAGCGATCTCGAAACATTCCTGGCGCGGGCAACGATCACACAGCGCACGCCCAAGACGACCGTCGACAGGACGCGGCTTTCCGGGATCATCGCTCAGGTGCGCAACGACGATTTCGCGATCGTCGACGAAGAGCTGGAAATCGGCCTGCGCTCGATAGCCGTGCCGCTGCGCGACCGCTCCAATGCGATCATCGCCGCGATCAATGTCTCAACGCAGACCCAACGTCACACGCCGGCCGACATGGAAGCTGAGATCCTGCCCATGCTCAGGCAGATGGCGCAGCGGATCAGCGATTTTTTCGTCGTGCAGTAAGCGAATCAGGCACGCATCGATCCGGTCTCGATGTAGCGCTGATGCCACGACAGCGCTTCGTTGAGCAGCGACGGCGACTGCAATCCGTATGAATGCTTCAGCGCGCGCTCGAAATAGTCGGCCAATGCGGGCCGATAATCCGGATGAGCGCAGGTTTCGATGATGAGCCGCGCGCGCTGCTTGGGCGACAGGCCGCGCAGATCGGCCAGCCCTTGCTCGGTGACGAGCACCTGCACATCCTGGTTGATGTGGTCGACATGACTTGCCTGCGGCACGATGGCCGAGATCTTGCCGCCCTTGGCCGTCGACGGCGTCATGAAGATCGAGACATAGGCGTTGCGGGCAAAATCGCCCGAGCCGCCGATGCCGTTCTGGATGCGCGAGCCCATGATGTGGGTCGAGTTGACGTTGCCGTAGATGTCGGCCTCGATCAGCCCGTTCATGGCGATGCAGCCGAGGCGTCGGATCAGTTCGGGGTGGTTGCTGATCTCCTGGGGCCTCAGAATCATCTTGTCGCGGTAGCGCCCCATGTCGGTGTTCAACCGGTCGGCAGCGTCGGGGCTGAGCGAAAAGGCGGTGGCCGAGGCCATGCGCAGCTTGCCGGAATCGATCAGGTCCAGCATGCCGTCCTGGATCACCTCGGTGTAGGCGGTCATGTTTTCGAACGGGCCGTCGACCAGCCCGGTCAGCACGGCATTGGCGATGTTGCCGACACCCGACTGGATCGGCAGTAGCGACGCCGGCAACCGGCCCTTCGCAACCTCATGAGCGTAGAATTCCAGCAAATGCCCGGCGATGGCATGGGCGACGTCGTCGGGCTTGGAGAACGGCAAATTGCGGTCGGGCGCATCGGTCTCGACAATGGCGACGATCTTGGCAGGATCGCAACGGAAGACGCTCTCGCCGATACGGTCGTCCGGTTTCACCAGCGGGATCGGCACGCGATGCGGCGGCAGGGCGGTGCCATAGTAGATGTCGTGCATGCCTTCCAACTGGCTGTTTTGCCAGCGGTTGACCTCAAGTATCACTTGGTCGGCTCGGTCGAGCCAGGTCTTGTTGTTGCCGACCGACGACGACGGAATCAGCGAGCCATCCGGCAAAATGCCTGAAACCTCGACGACCGCCGTATCGAGCGGGCCGAGAAAGCCCTGCCAGGCCATCGGCGCGACCTGACTCAGATGCATGTCGAAATATTCCATCTCGCCGCGATTGATCTTTTCGCGGGCAATGGGATCGGAATTGTAGGGAAGACGGAACTCGATGCCGTCGGCCTTGGCAAGCGCCCCGTCGAGTTCGGGGCCGGTCGAAGCGCCGGTCCAGACACGCAGCCGGAACGGATTGCCTTTGGCATGCTCCGCCTCGATGCGGGCCGCTAGAGCCAAGGGCACTGTCTTGGGATAGCCCGAACCCGTGAAGCCGCTCATCCCGACTGTGGAGCCCGACTTGATCAGCGAGGCCGCATCCTCGGCGCTCATCACCTTGGATCGCAGGCTTTCGCAGCCTATCCGCGTTTGCACCATGTCTCGCCTCGCTCCAGCCGTTGCGCTTCGTTCCTCGCCCCCATTGAGGCTACCTGATATGGCATCCTCATGTCGGTGCAAGGGGCGATTGTGACGCGGATGCGGGCGGCGTCAGGCCGCTTCGGCCAAGCCGTTACGCTTGACGTTCAGCCGGATGACGGCCCGGATCGGCAGATGATCGGAGGCGATACGCGCAAGTGCCGTATCGTGGGCCTCGATCTCGGTGAGCAAATTGTGCGGCCTCGCCATGACGCGGTCGAGCGCCAATACAGGAAAGCGCGAGGGAAAGCTCGGAACGATCGCATGCATCGGGCCGAAGGCCGGCTCCAGACTGCGCAGCGACGAGCGTTTGCCCAGCCGCCATTCGTTGAGGTCGCCGACAAGCACCGTCGGCTTGTCGCTGTGCAGTTCGGCTGCGGTCAAAAGCGTACCAGCCTGCAGCTTGCGCGAGTGGCGCAGCAGTCCGAAATGCGCCGCGATGATGCGCAAGGGACCCGCTTCGAGTTCGAGATCGACGACGACAGCTCCGCGCGGCTCGGCCCCGGGCAGAACGATCTGCCGCGCCGAGCTCACCGACCCCTTGCGAAACAGCACCACATTGCCGTGCCAGCCATGGCTCATGCGTCGGCCGGCAAGCGGAACCGGAACTAGCCCGGTCTCGCGYGCGAGCGCGTCGAGGTCGAGCAAGCCGGCACGCTCGCCAAAGCGCTGGTCGGCTTCCTGCAGCGCAATCACATCGGCGCCGATCTCGGAAATGACTTCCATCGTGCGCTGAGGATCGAAACGACGGTCCAGCCCGACACATTTGTGGACGTTGTATGAGGCAACGACGATTTCGCTGTGGCTGCCCGTTGCAGCGCTCGAAGACGCGTTCTGCTTCGGCTGTGCTGTAGGCGGGTGCCCTGCACCGGCTGCGGCGGGAATCTCAAAGCCTAGTCTGCTAGCCATCACTTGTCTGGAATCTCTGGGAAATTCGTGTTCAGTTGCGGCAGGCGTGTTGCCAACTCTAGCCTATATGGTCGTGGTGTTCGAGTTTTTCCACATGCGTCACGATAGCCTTCCACCGAAATGGTATCGTGAGGCTATGGTTCCATACTTAACAAATTGGCCGCCCGACGCATGAATCTCATCGCAATTGCCATAGCTGTCGTCGGAACGCTGGTCCTTGCCTCCCTGTTTGCGGTCTATGCCTATGGCCGCTTTGCCAAACGCGCGCGCGGCGCGCCGTCCCAGGCACTTGCGACGGCAGAAAACGAAACCCCGTTCGATTCGATGGTTGCCCCGCTATTGGCAAACCGCCCGCATCAGAGCGGGCTGGCACTGCTTTCCTCCAATCTTCATGCCTTTGCCGTCCGCGCCTATACCGCGCGCAACGCGCAGCGCAGCCTCGACCTGCAATATTACTATTGGAAGGACGACCTGACCGGCGGCCTTTTGGCGCGCGAGGTGCTCACCGCCGCCGATCGCGGCGTGCGCGTGCGGCTCATGCTCGACGACATCAACGCCAAGGGCTACGACCCGAACTACCTCGCACTCGACAGCCACCCCAACATCGAGGTTCGCCTGTTCAATCCGAGCTGGGCACGGGCCTTCGGCCTGCAGCGCGGCCTGGAACTTTTGCTGCGCGCGGTGAGGACGACGCGGCGCATGCACAACAAGGCCTGGATCGCCGACGGCCGGCTGGCCATCGTTGGCGGACGCAATATCGGGGATGCCTATTTCGACGCGTCCGAGGATTCCAATTTCCGCGACATGGACCTTTTGCTCGTCGGCGACGTGGTCGACCAGACGGAAGCCATCTTCGACCGCTTCTGGAACAGCGAGGCGGTGCTGCCGATCCGTCATGTCACCGGCATGGCGAAAGGCGACCTGCCGGCGCTACGCGTCCGCCTTGAGCGCACGGCAACCACCGGCCTCGCCGAGCCTTACATCCACCGTGTCACCGAGGAGAGCAGGCAATGGGCGTCGTCGGGCATGGGCAAGCTGCGCTGGACAAACGAGGCTGAAGTCGCCTCCGACCCGCCGGAAAAGGCCTATGGCGGAGGCCAGGACAGCTGGCTGATGACGGCTATCAAACCAATATTGGCTTCCGCGAAGCGCGAGCTGAAGATCGTTTCGCCCTACTTCATCCCCGGCGAGGCTGGCACCCATCAGTTGACGACACTGGCCAAGGATGGGGTTGCGGTCACCGTGTTGACCAATTCGCTCGCCGCCACCGACGTCGCTGCGGTCCACGGCGCTTATGTGCGATACCGCAAGCCGCTGCTGAAAAGCGGTATCGATATCTACGAATTGAAGCCCGACGACGAGCGCACCGACATGTCGCTGTTCGGCTCCAAAGGCGCGAGCCTGCACACCAAGGCGTTCATCGCCGATGGACAGGCAGGCTTCGTCGGCTCCTTCAACTTCGACCCGCGCTCCACCTCGCTCAACACCGAAATGGGCGTGCTGTTCCGCCAAAACGAGCTGGCCGGTGAAGTGGAAGCGGTGATCGCGGCACAGATCTCGCCGCGCGGCAGCTACAAACTTTCGCTGCACGGCGGCAGACTGACCTGGCGCGACCGTGCCGCCAACGGCGCACGCGAACTCACGCACGAACCACGCGCTAGCCTCCGGCGCCGCTTGCTGGCCAAGGTCATCAGCTATCTGCCGATCGAATCCCAGCTGTGAACTGACAAGCTCGGCCAAACACACCAATCGACGTCACATCAAAAGCCGCGCGCTGAACAAAAAGATGCAATGCAGGCGCAATGCGGCTCGCTCTTTAGATCGCCCGGCCGGTTCCAGAATTCCGCGGAACCGGCGCAAGCAGTCTAAAGGAGCGATCCCGTGCGACATGAATGGAAGCCGGAACTGGATCAGTGCGTCGCGCCGGTCCAATCATTGCCGGCACGCGCCGCGAGGCGGCCCTCGGTCTTCCTCCAGACGCTTGGCCTTGGTGCACGCGTCTCGCTCAAGCGCTCGGTGGTGTTTTGCCTGCGATTCGCCTGCCGTCCGGTCAGCACCTTTGGCTGGATAAAATTCCTCGACGATTTTTCGCGACTGCACTCACTCGGCCGTCCGCATGACGACCTGCTGCGCAAGTCGCTGGATGTCTTTTTTGTCCAGGGGATCCCAAGCCCCGTTCGTCTCAAGCTGATGACGGAGCATTTCCGCATCGCGGCCAAGATGCTGAGGCACGACGATCTCGCGGCCCTTTGGCGGGGCGAGCGCCTCGATCTCGGCAGCGTCAGCGGACGCGGCGAAAACTACAACATGCAGATGCTGCTGGCCGCTCATTGCGGCAGCCGTCACGAAGGCGTCTTCGCCCTCAAAATGTCGCGGGCGAGCGACGATTACAGCTTATGGACGGCCAGCTTCGTGCTTGTCCGTGGCGAAGACGGCGCCCCCAGCCTGGCGATCGGCGGCATGCAAGGCCCCAAGGGCACCGAGGCGAAGCGCTCGGTCATCTCCGCAACCCGTTGCCTTGGCGGGTTGCGGCCCAAGGATGCGATGTTGCTCGTGCTTCATGGCCTGGTTTCGGTGACCAATCCGCCGCACATCATGGCCGTTTCCAATGCAACGCATGTCATCAACCAGCGCCGCCGCAAACGCCGGCGGCTGATGCAGGCCGATCTGGACGAATATTGGACGGAGCGCGGCGGCGCACCCGCTGAACCGTTCGGTTTCCAGTTGCCAGCGCCAGCAGCGCCTCAAATCGACAGCCCAAACCGGCGCGAACAAAGCAAACGGGCTTTTTGGGACATCGGCATCGGGATTTGCAGTGCGTCGGGCAGAGATGCGGTTGCCCACTGGCACAAATGACGTTCCGCAAATATCCGAGGCCCTCAGACTCGCCCTTCCAATGTTACTCAATCGAAAACTGCCGATAGTTATAGATTGCACCATCCACTTCCCATCTGCCGATCGACAGACTGATCTCGCCTACCAGCTTGCGGCGGAGAGCGGTCGCGTAGTCTCCCTTGGCGGCAGGCGTGAGAACGAAGGCGTTCGGACCGCCTATGATATTCGCGGCAAAATAGCTGGCGAGATCATATTTTACCCCACGTAGAAGTGGCGACACAGCGATTGCATTAATTGTATACCCCTTCGTGATCGCCTGAATTCGGCTCTGCTGAACGGGCAAGCCGTCGTTGTTGGTGCCATTGGCAGAGATATCAATTATCTTTCTGGTCGCCGCTCCAGGGAACTGGTCGAGAAGTAGACTTCCCTGGTCAATGGCGAAGGAAATGGACGTATCGCCACCAACGTTACCGGTGCGTGTACCGCTTTTGAGGATAGTCGAAGCCGCGGTTTTCGCGTCCTCCAGCCCACATACCGTTGTCCACGGCAGAACGGTGCGCAAATGCCCGTGGCTGGACCACTCAAAATAGGTGATCCCCACGCATCCAAAATAGTTGCGGGCAATTGCTGCGAGGACCTCTGGCGCCACCAATGCTTCAGCATGGCCCTCGCGCTGCATGTCAGCCGTAGATGCATCGACAGACGATGATACATCGACCGCGAAAGCGATCGCGACATCTGCATCGGCGGAATGTGCGGGCAGCGCGACAAATGTGGCTGCGCCGATGCGACTGCACGTTCACCTCAGCCTCCGGTCAGCCCCCGGCCTCATCTCAACAATACGTTATATTCCAAGTTTTGGTAGATCGCCGCTTCGCGGTTTGATGCCGGCCAGCCGAAGCTCCTTCCGAATCGCAAGACAAGCGAAATAACCGCCCGCCTCGATGGATATGATGCCGAACCTTGCCAGCCATCGATTCCCACGCTGATTTGTTACAGGACTTGTAACGTCAGAATGGGCGGCAACCCTGCAGCGCAGGATCCAACGATTTCAATTAGGGGAGGAGAATGGTGCTGCCAGAGAGGATTGAACTCTCGACCTCTCCCTTACCAAGGGAGTGCTCTACCACTGAGCTACGGCAGCAACCGTGAACGGGGCGGCTTGTGCCACATGATTCCCGGCAGCGCAAGTTATCAGTTGCACCAAATCGTGTATCATTTTCCACAGGCCCGCTTACGCCACAATACTGGCCATTTCCGTTGCCAAGCCGCTATGAACGATCGACAAGCGGGGACCACCATATGTCGTCGAAACCAAAAATGCCCTCAAGCGGTGCCGACAAGCGTCAGGCACGGCTCGCAGTCGAGTTGCGCGCCAACCTGATGAAACGCAAGGCGCAGGCCCGCTCGCGACGCACAGGCGAAGCCGATGCGAGGCCGGAAGGCCTTGCAGCGGCTGAGGGACAGACGGAAAAACCCGAGAAAGCCTGATCGGCAACGGCAGGCACTTGGCGCACAGACCGGCAAAACCGGGTTTCTTGAACCTGAAAGCGCGATGGTCTAGACGGCGGCAAGAAAATTTCTCGCCAGAACCGGGTTCCCCCGGAGAAACGACGGCCAATGGATCGCATCAGAATTGTCGGCGGCAACGAGCTGACCGGAATCATCCCGATCTCGGGCGCGAAGAATGCTGCCCTTCCCCTGATGATCGCCTCGCTGCTCACCGACGATACGCTGACGCTCGAAAACGTGCCGCATCTGGCCGATGTCGAGCAGCTGATCCGCATTCTCGGCAATCATGGCGTCGACTATTCCGTCTCGGGGCGCCGCGAGCGCCAGGGCGAAGGTTATTCGCGCACCATCTCGTTCACCGCCCGCAACATCGTCGACACGACAGCTCCTTATGAGCTGGTCTCCAAGATGCGCGCCAGCTTCTGGGTCATCGGGCCGCTGCTTGCCCGCATGGGCGAAGCCAAGGTGTCGCTGCCGGGCGGTTGCGCCATCGGCACGCGGCCGGTCGACCTGTTCATCGACGGCCTGCAGGCGCTCGGCGCCAAGATCGAGGTCGAAAACGGCTACATCCTGGCTTCCGCCAAGAACCGCCTCACTGGCAATCGTTACACCTTCCCCAAGATTTCGGTCGGCGCCACCCATGTG
Source organism: Aminobacter sp. P4_D5 (assembly GCF_056401815.1). Classification (NCBI taxonomy): domain Bacteria; kingdom Pseudomonadati; phylum Pseudomonadota; class Alphaproteobacteria; order Hyphomicrobiales; family Phyllobacteriaceae; genus Aminobacter; species Aminobacter sp. P4_D5. The sequence continues at coordinate 109,586 of NZ_JBFUIP010000002.1, forward strand.
CTGATGATGGCGGCAACGCTTGCGCGTGGCGAAACAGTGCTCGAAAACGCTGCCCGTGAGCCCGAAGTCGTCAATCTCGCCGAGTGCCTCAACGCCATGGGTGCCAAGATATCAGGCGCGGGCACCTCGACCATCACCATCGAAGGCGTCGATTCGCTGTCGGGCGCGCGCCACCGCGTCATCCCCGACCGCATCGAGACCGGAACCTATGCCATGGCGGTCGCCATGACCGGCGGCGACGTTCTGCTCGAAGGTGCGCGTGCCGACCTTTTGCAGGGCGCGCTCGACGTGATCTCCCAGACCGGTGCCGAGATCATCGAGACCAATTCCGGCATCCGCGTGCTGCGCAACGGCTCGGGCATCTCGCCGGTCGACGTCACCACCGAGCCATTCCCAGGCTTCCCGACCGATCTTCAGGCGCAATTCATGGGCCTGATGACGATGTCGAAAGGCAAGTCGAAGATCACCGAGACGATCTTCGAAAACCGCTTCATGCATGTGCAGGAGCTCGCCCGCCTTGGCGCCCACATCACGCTTTCTGGCCAGACGGCGATCGTCGAAGGCGTTTCCAAGCTCAAGGGCGCGCCGGTGATGGCGACTGACCTGCGCGCTTCGGTGTCGCTGGTCATCGCCGGCCTTGCCGCCGAAGGCGAAACGACGGTCAACCGCGTCTACCATCTCGACCGCGGCTTCGAGCGGCTCGAAGAAAAGCTGTCGCGCTGCGGTGCGGTGATCGAGCGCATCAGCGGGTGATTTTAAGGCAGTAGGGCAATAGGGCAGTAAGGCAGTCGGTTCTGACCGCCCTATTCCCATACTGCCCTACTGCCATACTGCCTTCCCTTTGGCACCAAGACCGCCTAACAAAGCCGGAAGCATCACCTTCCCGCACAGGCAGCCGACCGGACATGAATCAGCTCAAGCTAGTCGCCCTCGACGAAGAAGATCTGGAGATCGTCTCGGCTCATGTACAGGATGCGGTGATCAAGGTCGGCGACCTCGCTTTCGATGCACCCGCCAAGCGCTTTGCGATGGCGATGAACCGCTTCGCCTGGGAAACCAAGAAGGGTTTCTTCCGCCCGAAATATGAGCGCCGGCGCTCGATCTTGCATTTCGACCGCGTGCTGTCGGTCAAGATGTTCGGCATTTCGCGTACCAAGACCGACGAAGTGCTGGAACTTCTGGCGATCGGTTTTGCGCAGGACGAGGGTCCTGCCGGAACAATCGAGCTGTTGTTTTCCGGCGATGCCGCAATCCGGCTCGAGGTCGAGGTGATCGAAGCCAGATTGACCGACACCGGCGCTGCCTGGCAGGCCTCCTCCCGCCCCATTCACAAGACCTGAGCATTTTTCCATGGCCATCACGCTTAGCCAATCCGACGCCGGTTTCGAGAAGCGCTTCGCCGCCTTCCTGACCACCAAGCGCGAGGTGTCGCCCGACGTCGACGCCACTGTGCGCGCCATCATCGACGACGTGCGCAGCCGTGGCGACGCGGCCCTAATCGACTACACCAAGAAATTCGACCGCGCCGACCTCACCACACTCGGCATCGCCGTGACGCGCGCGGATATCGATCAGGCCTATGTCGACGCCGACCCCGAGATTGTCGAGGCGCTGCGCTTTGCCCGCGACCGTATCCGCTCGCACCATGCCCGCCAGATGCCCAAGGACGACCGCTACGTCGATTCGATCGGCGTCGAGCTCGGTTCGCGCTGGACTGCCGTCGAGGCCGTCGGGCTGTATGTTCCCGGCGGCACGGCGAGCTATCCGAGTTCGGTGCTGATGAACGCCGTGCCGGCCCAGGTCGCCGGCGTCGAGCGCATCGTCATCGTGGTGCCCGCCACCGGCGGCGTCATCAATCCGCTGGTGCTGGTCGCAGCCGATCTCGCCGGCGTGTCCGAAATCTACCGCGTCGGCGGCGCCCAGGCGATTGCCGCCCTTGCCTATGGCACCGAAACCATCCGCCCCGTCGCCAAGATCGTCGGCCCCGGCAACGCCTATGTGGCGGCTGCCAAGCGCCAGGTGTTCGGCACCGTCGGCATCGACATGATCGCCGGCCCCTCGGAAGTGCTGATCGTCGCCGACAGCGACAACGATCCCGATTGGCTTGCCGCCGATCTGCTGGCCCAGGCCGAACATGACGTATCGGCGCAGTCGATCCTGATCACCAACGATGCCGCCTTCGGCAAATCGGTGGAAGAAGCTGTCGAGCGCCAGATCAAGCTCCTGCCCCGCGCCGAGACGGCCGCGGCCAGTTGGCGCGACTTTGGCGCGGTGATCCTGGTCAGCGACTTTGAGGCAGCAATCCCGCTGATCGACCGAATCGCTGCCGAACATCTCGAACTTGCCACCGCCGAGCCGGAAGCGCTGCTTGAACGCGTCCGCAACGCGGGCTCGATCTTCGTTGGCAAGCATACGCCCGAGGTTATCGGCGACTATGTCGGCGGTCCGAACCATGTGCTGCCCACGGCGCGCTCGGCACGCTTTTCCTCGGGCCTGACAGTGCTCGATTTCGTCAAGCGCAGCTCCATCCTGAAGCTCGGCCCCGAACAGTTGCGGGCGCTGGCGCCTGCGGCGATCGCATTGGCCAAGGCCGAAGGACTCGACGCCCATGCGCGCTCCGTCGCCATCAGATTGAACATGTAGGCGGCGATGTCCGACAAAGGCCACGCACGCTCCCGCCTGGTCGACGTCGAACTCGACGAATCGATCGGCCGTTCGACGCCCGACGTGGAGCACGAGCGCGCGGTCGCGATCTTCGACCTGATCGAGGAAAACAGCTTCCATCCGATCAATGACGACGGCCATGGGCCCTACCGGCTCAAGCTGTCGCTGGTCGACGCCAGGCTGGTCTTCGCCATCTCGCGCGAGCATGGCGAAGCGGTTGTCACCCACATCCTGTCGCTGACGCCGTTCCGTCGCATCGTGAAGGACTACTTCATGATCTGTGAAAGCTACTATGAAGCGATCCGCTCTTCGACGCCCAGCCAGATCGAGGCGATCGACATGGGCAGGCGCGGCCTGCACAATGAGGGATCGCAAACGCTGCTCGACCGCCTCTCCGGCAAGATCGAGATCGACTTCGACACGGCCCGTCGCCTCTTCACGCTGATCTGCGTGCTTCACTGGCGCGGATGACATATGGCGGCAAACGGCACCTCTCCGCGCTCTATCTTGTTCATGTGTCGAATGAATTCGGTCCGCTCGCCGATGGCCGAAGCGATTGCCCGCCATCATTTGCCGCCTTCGATCTTCGTCGCTTCGGCTGGCGTGCGCGCCGGCGACCGCGACCCGTTCGTCGATGCCGTGCTTGCCGAAGAAGGCATGGGGTTCAAAGAACACCAGCCACGCACCCTCGATGATCTCGAAGACGACTATTTCGACCTGATCGTCACGCTGGCGCCCGAAGCGCATCACGCAGCGCTCGAATTCACCCGTTCAATGGCAATCGACGTCGAATACTGGCCGACACCCGACCCAACCGCGGTGACGGGCACGCGCGACCAGATCATGAACGCCTATCGCGATGTCCGTGAGCGGCTGAAAGTCAGAATGGGCGAAAGATTCGCGCAAAAGGCAGCAGAAAACGACGCCGATTAAGCGTGTTCACAAAGCGCGGATTATCATATAGGTTCCGCGAAAATTCCGGCCAGATCGCCGGGAAAAGCCATCCAAACCAAAGGTACCGAATGCCGAAGGAAGAAGTCCTCGAGTTTCCGGGCGTTGTTACGGAATTGTTGCCGAATGCGATGTTCCGGGTCAAGCTCGAAAACGAACACGAAATCATCGCCCACACCGCCGGTCGCATGCGCAAGAATCGCATCCGCGTTCTCACCGGCGACAAGGTCCTCGTCGAAATGACGCCCTACGACCTGACCAAGGGCCGTATCACCTACCGCTTCAAGTAAGCCGCCACAGCCCAAGGGCAGTCGGCCGGCCTCAGCCTACAGGATCTTGGATTGAGCGATCTGCAAAAGCTTGTGCTTGCCTCGGGTTCGCCGCGCCGCGTCGAATTGTTGCAGCAGGCGGGCATCGAGCCGGACCGGCTGTTTCCAGCCGACGTCGATGAGCGCCCGATGCGGGCCGAGCACCCGCGCTCGCTGGCAAAGCGCCTGTCGGTGACCAAGGCGCAGAAGGCACATGACGTCCTGTCCAAGGAAGCGGAGCCGGCTTCCGGCTTCATCCTTGCTGCCGATACAGTAGTGGCCGTAGGTCGCCGCATCCTGCCCAAGGCGGAGACATCGGACGAAGCGCTGCATTGTCTGCAACTGCTTTCGGGCCGCTCGCACCGAGTCTATACCGGCCTTGCGCTGGTGACGCCCGCCGGCAAGCTGCGGCAGCGGCTGGTCGAAACGCGCGTGCGCTTCAAGCGCCTGTCGAAGCAGGACATGGAAAACTACCTCGCCTCGGGCGAATGGCGCGGCAAGGCTGGCGGCTATGGCATCCAGGGCCTCGCCGGCACCTTCGTGGTCAAGCTCGTCGGCTCCTACACCAATGTGGTCGGCCTGCCGCTCTACGAGACAACCTCGCTGCTCTCAGGCGAAGGTTACCAGGTCCAGCTCAACTGGCAGGCTGGTGCCCGCATATGACCGACAAGCCCAACGACATCGTCACGCCGCTGCGCGCCAAGATCGCCTGCCCCGAATGTGGCAAGCCCTCGGCGCGCGACAGCTACCCGTTTTGCTCGCCGCGCTGCAAGGCAGTCGACCTCAATCGCTGGCTCTCGGGCAGCTACGCCATTCCCGTCCGCGACGACGAGGAAGAAGATTCAACCAGCAGCAGCGAAGCCGGCGAACGAGGCTGAGGTGCTGTCTGAGCTTCCGCAACGGCCTGTGATTTCTTTCTGGAAAAAGACATCGTAGGCGCTGGACAGGGGCAAATCTCGTGTTATAACCCACCCGCTTTCAGGGGTGCAGCGCACCACTCGAAGCGTCCGGATCAAGGCTTTTGGCGTGATCCTGGAAGTAGGCCCAGATAGCTCAGTTGGTAGAGCAGCGGATTGAAAATCCGCGTGTCCGTGGTTCGAATCCGCGTCTGGGCACCACTTATTTTCCCAAGCAAATCAGCCACATAGACCATTCCGAGCTTCGCAGATTTGCCGGTCTCATGTCGCGTCATGTTGCAACTGGCAATCCTTGGTTTTCAAGGGTTTTCACTCACCATCGGCACGTCGACGCGACATGAACGCGACATGGATTGCCCCCGATGCGTCTTGCATTCCTGCCTTGAACAGCATTGTCTCCTCCTAGTCTTTTCGTTCCGGGGGGAGCAATGCATTCGATCTGGCAAATGATTCGCGTGTGCTACCTCGCAGCGTTCGCGCCCGACCGTTTTCACAAGGCTGACCTTCTCGACGAAGCAGAACGAAGCCAGCATCCTGCAAGCGCCGAACCGCCCATGCAGGTTGCCGAGTTCAAAAAGAAGCAGCTCGCCATCCTGCGATCTGGCTGGATCACATCGCTCGGATTGATGACCTACGCTGCGGTTGTCGGTCTGCTTTTGGGCCGAATAGCCCTCAAGGAGGTTGGCGAGAGACCAGGGATAGCTATGCTTGTCGGGGTCTGCGGCGGCGTTCTGTTGCTTTGGAGTGCGATAGCGCTACGAGGTTGGGAAATCCAAACGACGGACGGCGAAACGCTGACAGAAAAAGTCAATGTTTGGGTTGTGAGGGCAGCTTGCATCTTTGGTACGACGCTGGCTGTCATCTCCGTCAGTTGGGACGCCAGCTTTTAGCCGATTGACCCCCAGCGTATTTCTGGCACCTTCGCCGGCAGCGGGGGAACGATGGCCGACTATCGAGAGATTTCTCAGACGTACGCTCACGAGGCGATCAAGACGTGTCTGGCGCTAAACTCGGGTGCCGTGGGCATCTTGCTGACACAGGCAGGCGAGCTGCGCGGGCAAGGGCTTGCCGATGATGTGAGCTGGGCTTCGCTATTTTGGACCATAGGAGCCACTTTGGCAGCGTCCTGCTGGTTCCTTGGCTTCCTCTCGGCCCGTTACGTCGACAAAAGTGAAAGGGAAGCCGACCGAAATGGCAATCTCAACGTGGCTAATCGCTTTCAAGGGATTGGTCTTTGGGTCCTGGCGCTTTCCTTGGCCTTGTTCTTGATAGGCGCGATCTTCATCGCCTTGGCTTTGGGCGTTGAATTTCCTGCCACTGCTGTAGGATAGACGCCATGCGTAAAACTATCGCTTTGTTCGCCGTTCTTGCTGTTGCCGGCTGCACGTCGTCGGAACCTCCTCCCGTGCCGGCAGGCGGGTATTCGTTGATGGCTGCTGCCGAAGCCTCCGGGGAAGTTGCATACAAGCTCATGGAACGGGGTTTCCCTACACTACAGGCTTGCGAGCAGCGCATGCATGCTCTTGAGAACAGCCACGACATCGTGCTTCGGTGCATTGCTTCCAGCGAAGCGCATTAGGTCGTTTCCCAAGTCTTTCAGCGGGGAGATACGGCCGAAACCTCAGAGGGCTTTTCATCGGGCATCAGGCGGAGGCTTGAAGGGGACACCAGAAGCACCGCGATAAGGCCGATAGCGACGGCCAAGGCGATAACGGATAGGGTTTTCGTCATCCGGGATAAATGGGTGCTGGGCGCGCGAGGGGCAACAAGGTTTTCCACCAAGCGCCCTGCTTGACCCCCAGCGAATTTCTGGCAGGTTGCCGATTGGGGGGACATTGTCATGGAACTAGTAATATTCTGGATCATCTGCGGAGTGATCACTGGCATCATTGCCAGCGCTAAGGGGCGCAGCGGGTTCGGTTGGTTTTTGCTCGGCTGCATCCTTGGTATCTTTGGAGTGATCTTGATCGCCTGCTTGCCATCACTGAAGACGCAGCCGGTACAAGTCATCACGCATAGCTTCTCCACTCCTCCTCCTTTCGGGCCAGATCAGCAAACGCGACGGGTCAAGGTCTGCCCTGATTGCGCTGAGGAAGTCCAAGCGGACGCGCGGTTGTGCAAACACTGTCGGCACGAGTTTTCGCCGGTGCGGGTCTAGGCCGGATTGGGGAAGCCGAAGGCTCAATAAGCATGGAAGAAACCAACAGCATTTGGACCACGAAAGAAATCGTGGGTGCGATTTTAGCAACGGGGATAGTTTCAGCCATCGCCAATTGGGGGACCGGCCTAGTTAAAGGCTGGTACGGGCAAAGGCAGGCATTTCGCTATGGTGCGATGAGATCAGCCGTCGCCCTTGAACGATATGCTGTTGAATGTTGGCATATGCTCATAATGGGAGACGGAGAGTTTGAACGTCACCGCGAGATTTCGTCGAGGCATTTGCCTGCAATTCCAGACTTACCTGGCGACATCGACTGGAAGTCTCTGGATGGCGCCCTTGCTGATGATATTCTCTCGTTTTCGAATATCACCCGGGTATCCGAATCGCTCGCTAACTACGCGGAAGCCTGGGAGCAGAACCCTTACGACTATCATTCAGCAGCTAAAGAGCGCGGCCTTGCGGCGTTGAAGCTCGCCGGGCGGATCCGTAAAGTGTCAGGGATGAAGTCGCACGATGGTTTTGATCGCCTATGGGAAGCCTTCACCAAATAGCTGCGCCTAAGCCGCCTGCCGGTAATCGGTTGTCACACTCCCTGGCACCGGATGAGACAGGCGAAGCGCCAGCAGGCGGCTTGCACGGTCGTAAATATTCCAGACCAGAATAATTCGGAAGGGAACGAGGTTAGACCGTCGCAAGGCTTCACGCGCCCGGACGGCTTCAAGTACGATTGGCGCAAGGGCCGCTACTTGCGAAAAATCGCGCCCTGCAATTGATGGAGGGTGTCATGTCCAACACAGGCCACGTTCTGCCCGAGCAGAAGATGCCGAAGCTGATTGTCGTGGCGGCGTTCAACCGAGATGCCGAGGGCGACCTTCAGCCTGCGTTCGACCCCCGACAGATGCAGAGCGAAGAAGCCGCCGTGCGCTTGGCCAAGATGGTCGAAAGCGAACATGCTGGCGTCATCGCCTGGTCTCGCGATGCAAATCCTGCGATTGGCGAATATGGCGAGCCGAAGATCCTTTACCAGCACGGCGAAGTGCCGGACATGGACTGACGCTGCGGCGCTATAGAACTCTGCAACGGACGCACCCCCGATAAATCATCGCCTACGAATTTCATTCTGAAAGAGATCAAAATGCGGAAATTCTTTATTGAACCCACAGCCAAGCGCCTGATGGTCGCCATTGCCGTGTTCACTTCGCTGCCACTGCAATCACATGCACAAGAGAGCGTCAAATTCTTGGAGTTACTCGATAGCGCGCGGCAGCGTGCGATTCCGGTCGCACTCTATGACCCCGGATCCAGTAAAGGTGCGAAGCCGCTTGTAATCATTTCGCATGGTTATGAGGGGAAGAATACGGCTTACTCATTTATCGCAACGGCCCTTGCTGCCGAAGGATATGTGGTGGCGTCGATCCAGCAGGAGCTCCCCGGTGATCCCCCATTGGCAATGGACGGCGTCCTGACCGTTTCTCGGCGCCCGAACTGGCAGAATGGCGCCGAGAACATCCGCTTTGTGATTGGGGAATTGCGACAGAAAGGCATCGCCACAAGCGACGAAGGCGCGATTGTTATCGGCCACTCAAATGGCGGCGATTTATCAATGCTCTTTGCAACGGAGCACCCAGAACTTACCCGCGCCGTTTTGTCGTTGGACAACCGTCGCATGCCGCTACCTAGGACGGCAAAGCCTCGCGTCTGTTCCATACGTTCAAGTGATCAGCAGCCCGACGAGGGCGTTCTACCTGAAGCGAAACAGCAGCTTGATTTTCAGATGATCATTGGTGGCGTCCCTGGACTCGAACACAATCAGATGTGGGACGGAGCCACTGACGATCAAAAATCAAAGATGCTTTCTTTGATTTCTGAATGCTTGAAAGGTATCTAGGGCTATGTCCGGTGTGAAGTTGATGCCAGAACGACCGTCCGCAAGCGCGCGGTCCCTGTCACGCCGGTCTTGCGCGTCATGGCCAAGCACCTGAAGGGTGAGGATAAGCTGCGCTATGCCACCGTGACGGAGGTGTTGGTGCCGTGATCGCAGAAACGGCCTGCCGAGTTCATGTTCGGCAGGCCGTTCCGGCACAACTCTGGTTGCATCATCATCACTGTGCGCTGATAGGTTGCCACGGTTGCCAGGGAACTTAAAGGCCTGCCAGCCCGCCAGCCGACAGGCCCCATTTTGAAGCGCGTCAGAGGAGGCAAACACGCTTCACGGACAACGAAGACCCACCCTTGCGGCGTGATGGATCTCTTCGATATGAGCGTAGCTGAAAGGTTAAGACTGCGCTCATTCGTCTCCGCTCGATCAAACGAGGTGCACCCGGATCGGGTTCCCCCTAAAAGCAGAAAAAGCCCCGCCACCTTTAGGCAGCGGGGCCTCTTGATTGGTCAGGCTTAAGGACGCGGTACTGGATACATGACCGCTAAGCCATGGTCGCTCGGCTTGGTTAACCGCCGGTAAAAGCCTCGGCATCGTCAATCCATTGATCTAATTGCTAGTGGTCGGATGGCAGGGCAAGATTGCCGTGGGTTGGCGGGGTAGAGTGCCGGCGCGACGCCTTACATCCTACAAGAGAGCATTGCGTCGGTATCCCCCGCCCCCCAAAGCACACATAAATGCCGTGCGCGGTGCAACTTGCCTGCTTGGATGCAACATCCGAGCAGGCATTTGTTTGAGTCGTGCAGGGCGCCAAAACGCGAAAAAGCCCGCTACCTTTCGGCAGCAGGGCAAAGGATGGGAGAGATCAACCAGGTCAGGCTAACATGATTCCCTGATGTAACGGAAAACGGTCAGGGTGGCGGTCGACCTGTGACCGCGTACCATGCTGCAGCGGCACCGGCGGCGGCCGACAACAACGCCTTGCCGACCGACCACAAGCCCCGGCCCATAGATCCGGCAAACACCACGCGATCGCGCACCTGGGCATACTCGGCTGTAGTTGGTTTGATCGCCTCGACGGACTTCTCCAAACCGTCCAGCCGATGCTTGATCCCCATCACTTCGAGGCGAAGATCCTCTTGCGCCTGATAGCCTCGCCGTCGGCTCTCGGCGGCTTCCTTGCCTTGCTCGGTCAGCATCGTCAGCGAGGCGACGACGGCCTTAAACTGCTCTTCCAATCTGATTTGCCGCTCCCCGATGG